>JAAXXA010000267.1 GCA_013334735.1 Bacteroidota bacterium | reverse complement strand
TAAAAGAAGTTCGCCTTCAAAACTATTCTGAGCATTTGCAACATAAGAAAATGTTACAAGCAAAAAAGCTATTGAGAAATTTATGATTTTTGTAATATTCATATTTGTTTTTGTATTAAATCTTATTTTTAACTCAAATCTTAACTTTAGGCACTCCTCAGCCGTGGCTGACTTTAGGCACTCTAAGTACTCTTAGTTATGATAATTATATTTTATTTTTTTTTCTTAAATTTTGCAATTTACATTTTGCAATCTAAAATTTGCACTATCTTTTTTAATATTCCGTAATATCAACTTTATGCACTTTATACTGAATTTTGGTAGTTTTGCGAAAGCAAAAATGCTTAGATTCAGTTATACTGAGCGATAGTCGAAGTATAAGTACTATTTAATTTCCTACAACTCCTTTCAGAGAAGAAGTATTATATGTGTTGTCCGTTATATTTGTTGTAAAACCATTTGTTCTGATAGCGTTCCCAGCAATACCGGGTGCAGGTGGAGAAAATGGAATTGGAACAGAAATATTATTAATTATGGGTACTATAACTGGACCAACTAAAGGTATATTTACCTCCATAGATGCAGAAAGATATAGCTCCATATATCCTTGTGTTCCATTTGCTCCGTAGTTACCTCCGTTTCCACCTTGTACATTAGGTGTAATAGTAATAATAACAGGTCCTTGTTGAAATGACATCGGGTAATTGAGTACTCCTCCCATTCCCCCTAAACCAAAAATACTGGGCGTTCCATCTCCACCGGATGTGTAAAAAATTATTCCAATCATATTAGTTGCTTGTCCGCCAATACCACCTCCTGCTCCGCCGCCACCGCCACCACCTACAAAAATACCAAAAGTAATGTTAACAACAGGAATCATGTATGATAATGAGAATGCCATTGCATTACCACCACCTCCTCCTCCAAAAATACAGGAGTTATTGAGGATTGTTGTATTGATAGTCAGATTAATTGCATCCCCTCCATTCAATCCCACACCGGTCAAATTACTGGTAGGATCCCATGCAATTCCACCATTACCGCCCATCCCAATAATATTTCCATTATTCACAATCGTTACCTGCGATCCGGCAGGAAGAACACCTGTAGTAAATGCAGGATTACTCGTGGTATTGGCTGTTATGTAAACCCCCGGATTTATAATACACTGGATACATACAGGAGAATTATGAGGAGCACCAGGATAAGCTGCATAGAAAGCTGTTGAAAGATTGTAATTGGTCATGGAGCTGAAAACCTGAACCTGATAACAAGGCAAAATAGTTATATTATAAAACAAAGTGTGAAATGTACTGCCGCAAAATCCTATTAAAATAATTGAATAAGTTCCGGCAGGAGTAACAGGACTTACATGAAAAGTAATATTTGTTGTACCGCTTGAGAATAAAGGGTTTGTGCTGAATGTGTAATTTAATCCCGTGGGCAAATTTCCCATTACACCAAAAACTATATTTTGAGGATTACCTGAAGTTTGATTTGTTGTTATTTGAACCACTGCTGAATCAGTAAATGCCATATTAACAGTATCTGTGTTATGATTTGACGACATTTGAAAACTGCAACTATTACACATCGTAGAATAGCTTGGTCGCCAGCATGAACCGTCAAAAAATTCGATAACGCTATCAGTTGTACTATATATTGTTAGTCCTGTTGCAGGGTTAGTTATTGAATTTCGTTGATTTGAGGTAAGCCGAGGAAAGAGAACTCCTTTGTTATTGCCTGGCGCTGCATCTACATCTAATAATGCCGAAGCATCAGGACTTGTATTGTTTATTCCTACACTGTTCCCATTATCTGTAATCTGGCTGCATACTGCCGAAACTCCATCTGATTTAATTACTGTATTGTTTACACCACATCCTAAGGGACCTGTTAATCCTGTAACACCTGTTATTCCTGTTGTTCCGGTAACGCCATCTATCCCGCTAACTCCTGTATTACCCGTAGGTCCTATATCTCCGGTATTTCCTGTCGGTCCTGTATTACCTGTAGCGCCTATGTCGCCGTTGTTACCCGTAGGTCCTGTGTTGCCGGTAGGTCCAACAATTCCTGTTCCGGCTATATTGCATAAAGAAATCCATAGATTAGATAAAGAGCGGAAAAAGAAAAAACACGATGAATCGGTGTTATAAACTATTAACCCGTTAGCAGGATTAGGTATCGCCAGCATTTGATTTGCCGTTAATCTGGGTATCAGCAATCCTTTATCAGAAGCAACCACGTCAAGCGCTGCCGATGGATCAGGCAATGCTCCATCCGGACTTATACCTACATTGTTCTGTGCATAAGAAAACATAGATATTACCGAAAAAGCAGCAATGAGAATTATTTTAACAAATCTGACCATTAAGATGGTTTTATTTTTCACTCCGCCTGTGGCGAATCACTATTCACTATTCACTTTTCACTTTTCACTATTCACTATCCCCTATTTTACTTATTTACCTTAAAAGAGTTACAGTTCCATTATAATTACGTTCATTATTGTATCCGTCAGATAGAGTAATCTTCCAGATGTAAACGCCATTCGTGGCAAATTTATCACTTCCGGTAGGTTTTCCATTCCAAAGAAGGTTAATATTTTCAGTTTTGAATATCATATTTCCCCACCTGTCAAAGATACGCATGGCAAAAGTATATTTAACTAAGTCGATTCCGACAGGACCAAAAAAATCATTTTTGTTGTCATCGTTTGGAGTGAATGCATTAGGTACGTATAAAAATGATTCATCATCAATTAAAGTCCATGGAGCATAAAAATCATTTTGCATTACATTCCTAACCGAAACGGTTTTTGAATTGACATTGGCTTGTCCGGATGAGTGCATATCATTCCATGTCATAAGGGAGGTGTTATATCTTATAGCTTTGAGATTTTCCTGAATAATGTTTTGGTTGCAGGTATCCACATCTTTAGTAGTGTATTGAAATACTATATCAATATCCGGTTTTGAAATAGAATAGTCAGGGTTAATGATCCAATAACGGTTTGCAACTGCTGAGGCGTCATGATTTAAGGATATAACGTCTGTGGGAAGAACATCATTATAGCAGTCTGCAGGATATGTCGCAAAAGAAATACTGCCTGATGAAGGATGTCCTGACGTTCTTGTACTTAAAACCAGTTCCAAATCATTATTATTTGTTGTTCCTGATCCAAAAGGGACTTTATATGTATTTGCCGAGCTGCCGATATTCCACTGCACTTCGCTATAGTTGTCGAGTGGCGAAGATTCACTTAAAATATATTTACTGATATAGTTTATGGCAGTAGGGGAATTGTTGTTAAGTATTATTTTTTTTTTATTTAAATCTAAAACAGCATCTAATGTTAGTATTCCTTTAACTTCACAATTTGTTTCCTGTAATGTTTTTTGTGAATTTTCAAGAGAAAGATTTTCAAAATGGGTAGAGTAGGAGCCACCTATAAATTGTGGAAGTGCTCCTCTCAATACTACATAACCATCAGGTATAGGTTCAACGTTTGTAAATACATTACCTGTTGCATTGTTTATCCAATTTTTATTAATGATTATTTTCCCATCAAGGTCTATTTTCCCATCGCCGTTCGAGCTAAAATTAGTGTAATTGCCAGAAATAAATAGGTTTGCGCCATTTGTTATGACAATATTATCTCCGTTATTAACTACATTTTGGCAAAGAGAAGCATAGTTAACTGATAATAAAAGCATTAAATTAGTTATTGCTAACCAGATAAAAAAATAACTTTTTCCTTTATATGATTGCTTTTGATAACTAATCAGTTTATAATACATCTGATAAAATTTTATGCTGAAGTATTTAATATCACAAAGGTATGATTTTGTTTCCTTAACCCCAAATTTTACTTTTTTATACTTTGCAGGGTGTAAATTATTACTTATGGGTTTCAAGTATAGGGTATAAGGATATATGGTATAATCTACTCTTCCTTAATACCTATATGTCGAATACCTCTATACCTTTTTGTATTCATAAAATGCG
Source organism: Bacteroidota bacterium (assembly GCA_013334735.1). GTDB lineage: Bacteria > Bacteroidota > Bacteroidia > Bacteroidales > CG2-30-32-10 > JAAXXA01. The sequence goes on along the minus strand of JAAXXA010000267.1, from coordinate 1,009 downwards.
ACAATTTATCCCGTTTTTAGTATAATACATTCAAATCAATTACATACGAAATTTTATTAATTGCAGCTTATAACTTGCAGCTTGCAGCTTTTCTCAATTAATCATCTAATCAGTGTAATATTACCTTTTTTAATAAACTCTTTATTATTTATACAAATACCTTTCATATAATAATCAAAAACTCCCGGATCGCAAGTTTTTTCTTTGTATGTACCATTCCAACCCTTTCCAATATCATAAGTTTCGAATACTTTTTCACCCCAACGATTATAAATTACAAAATATATGCTGTTCAAAATGTTACTGCGAATAAAAACCTTATCATTTTTATTGTCGCCATTTGGTGTAAATGCATTTGGAATAAATATCTGTGATTCATCACATAGCACATCAATTACATAAACAGTTACTGAATCTAAGTACGAACATCCATAAATATCTACAATGGTAACATAATATGTTGTAGTTGTGGTAGGTGCCGCTATAGGATTAGGAGAGTTCGAATTGTTTAAACTGTTTGCCGGAGTCCAAAAGTATGAAAGCCCTGAAAATACTGTTGTGTGGAGTCCTGTACTCCGACTTGCAAAAATAACTGTATCATCTGCAAAAGTATTGATTACAGGAGGAAATACGGTTGAATCATTTACTGTAATAATATCCTCTTTCGTGCAAAAATGAGAATCCGTTACAGTAACTGTATATGTTCCGGCACACAGGTTTGTTGCTGGATTTCCGGCAAAGCCGTTACTCCATTGATATGTATAAGGCGGAGCGCTTCCTGAAGCTAAAGCTGTAGCTACTCCATTGCATATTTCAATGCAAGGAACATTAGAAGCAGAGGTATTTATTATCAAAAGAGAAGGATCCTCAATAGTAATAGTGTCATTTGCGGTACAGTTATGAGAATCATAAACAGTAACATAATAAGTCCCATCGCATAAGTTTGTTGCTGTAATTCCCGATTGATTATTACTCCACGTATAAGTATATGAAGGAGTTCCCCCGTTGG
>JAAXXA010000266.1 GCA_013334735.1 Bacteroidota bacterium | reverse complement strand
TTACATCATCAGCAAATCTCTTCCAATTATTAACCTGATATAATATTTCTTCTATTATGCTTACAGCCTTTTTAGTTTTAATAGATTTTTCAGTAGCTAAAAGATCTTCTTTTGTAATACCTTTTCGCTTGTTGTTAATACTTAATGCATGTTGGCTTACCCATCTATGATCAGGTTTGTATGCATGGCAAATATCATAAGCCGGCGCCAATTCCCATTTGCCTTCTTTTTTTAACCTGAAGGAAAAGTTTTTAGTGTGATCATCACAGTTTCGGGCAATGACGTTGAATACCATTCTCCTAAACATTTGTTCAGTATCCTGATAGCTCAGTTTTAATTCACGCATTGCCTGAAATAGCTGCTCATAGCTAAAGCTGGTTACAAGATTGAAATCAAAATGCTTTAACGCGCAAAATGTTTGTATGTGATGTTTTATTTCGCCTCCCTCCCTGTCAAATCGTTTAGTCATAAAATGCGCTCTACCGTTTTCTTCTAATAGCGTGGAAGGCATCATCTCAATTCCACAAGCTATAGCCATATTATAATAAGCCATTTCTACACGTCCATACCCGTTGCTAGCGCCCAGTTGCACATCACTTACTCCATCTAATTTAATCAGCCAATGTTCAAAACCATTGGGAGCTTTGGTCTGTCCGGATTTAACCTCACCTGTTTTTTCATTGTATGCAATTACAGCCTTCGGTCGTGCTCCACCGGCAGATGTACCAATCTTTAAAATTTCCATCACTGCTTTTTCTTCATCCTTTTGAAGGTTGGTAGAAAAAGATTCTCTTTTAGTCAACATTTTTTTTGCGATATCAACGAGACTGTCAATTTCAATAGAAAATGTTCGTTTGCTCTCTTTGATCGTTGGAGGCTCAAACTCCAAGGCTCCCATACCCCTGGCGCCTATAAAACAAAGCATTTCAACCGGATTCATACCCTCTTGAGGACGTCCTTGTTGCGCCAGCCAAATATTGATGAGTTGATTACCATATTTGTCGGGAAGAACATCTGCCAGCAAACCGGGCAATCCTTTATATGTATCAAATTCAGCATTTTTATATCTTCTGAGTTCCGGAAATGTTATTACTTTTTTGGATGATTTGATGGGCATTTTCAGAGGAGACAAATCCCAGTTTAGCTTTTTGAATCCAGGGTCATATTCAAAACTTGCGATCCCTGTTTCTTCATCCCAGGCAACGGCCCCTACTAACTTTCCCCATATTTTTACTTCTGCGACATCCATATTTGTTAGTTGTTCTTATTTTTAATCTCCTCTTTATTTCTACTTGCTCTTTTCCTTTTTCCCTTTTCCATTTTTGCCAGTATCAATGGACTTATGGTTTGTTGTATGGAAAATGCTTCCATTATTTGCAACTGATCTAATACCCTTAGCACTTGTATTAATGTAGCTATTGTTACTGTTTCGCCACGCTCCAATAAACTCAACGTGGAACGACTTATACCGGCAGCATTTGCTAATATATCTTGTGTTTTATTTTGATCCATACGTTGGCGCTTTATAAAGGCTCCTATATGCTTTGCCAGAGCATTATCGCTCATCGAATCCCAATTTTTGTATGATATGTCAGTCATAAAGCCAGATTTTATGCATTAGTGAATGATAATTCATGCAAATATAAGTGTTTTTTTAATATGAAAAAATATATTTTGTATTATTTTGCGCCTGCACGGAAACTCAGTGATTTATGCGGAAAGTTCTGTTTCCATATAAAAAAATGAAAATTCTATTTTTTGAATAGCTCTAATTTTAACCTTACCAAAGGCAAAGTTTAACTAAGAAGTACTATCCCTATAACCCAACCTTTTAGTAAATATTATTTTCAACAAAAATACAATTATTTATTCACCAACAGTCTATTAAGCTATGCTTAAATTAATGAGGAATTATGTTAAAATCTTCAATTATTAATTGAATAAATTATACATTTGCTTAAAATCAGGAAACAATGAATATTATGAAATACAGATAGCTTATGAATTATTTAAAATTAGTTTTATCAATCTTTATTATTGTTTTTATTTCCTGTAAAAACGGTAATAAAGAACAGGCAAATAAAAAGGATGCAAAGCCTGTAAAGGTTGATGTTCTTATTGCCAGCGAGAACAATTTTCCCAGTACAGTTGAAGTTAACGGTACAGTACTTTCCGAGGAAATGGTTTCGCTATATCCCGAAATAAGCGGACGTATCACATTTTTAAATCTGCCTGACGGAGATTTTATTAAACAGGGAACAGTACTTGTAAAAATCAATGATGCTGATCTTCAGGCGCAGCTTGAACAACAGAAAGTAGCGCTTGATCTTGCCGAGAAAACCGAAACCAGACTTAAACAATTATTGTCTGTTAATGGTATCGATCAGGCAACTTATGATGCAGCACTAAATGAAGTGAACACCCGTAAAGCGAACATCAAAGTGATAAATGCACAAATAGATAAAACGGTAATTAAAGCTCCATTCAGCGGCACATTAGGCTTACGGCAGGTAAGCATAGGCGCTTATGTTAACACTCAAACATTACTTGGCACTTTACAACAAACCGATAAAATTAAAATTGATTTCAGCGCTCCCGAAGCATATAGTTCAATTATACATATAGGCGATACTGTGATTGTAAAAGCTAATTCGTCGAATGAAAAACTGAAAGCAATAATTAATGCAATAGAGCCGCAAATCAACACCTCAACAAGGAATTTGAAAGTAAGAGCTTATCTCGTTTCAGGGACCATTTTTCCGGGAACTTTTGTAAAAGTATCTTTAATAGAAAATAAAAGCGCCATAACAGTTCCAACCAATGCTATTATACCTGATGCTCTTTCGAATCAGCTTGCTATAATAAAAAATGGAAAAACGGTTTTTAAAAATGTAGAAACAGGTGATCGAAATGCCGATATGGTTGAAATTAAAAGCGGAATAAATGCAGGCGATTCAGTTATTGTAAGCGGGGTTCTCTTTGTAAGAGCAGGGGGGAAAGTTGTAGTGAAGAAAGTGAAAAACTAAAAGTGAATAGTGAAAAGTGAAAAAAGTTATAAGGCATAAGGCATAAGGGATAAGGGAAAAACTAAAAGTGGATAGTGAAAAGTAAAAAAATGGCTAAATCTATTTTAAAAGAAAAGAGTTATGCTTTTGCTGTGAAAATTGTAAAACTCGCACAATATCTGCAAAATGAAAAAAAAGAATTCATTTTAAGTAAGCAAATAATACGAAGCGGAACAAGCGTTGGAGCTTTAATACGTGAAGGAGAATACGGACAAAGCAAGGCTGACTTTATACATAAAATGAGCATCGCTTTGAAAGAAGCGAACGAATCAGAATATTGGTTATCAATTTTAAAAGACACAAATTATATTGATGAACAACTATATGATAATACTGTTGTTTATTGTAAAGAGTTAATTGCAATGCTTGTTTCAACAGTTAAGACAGCAAAATTTAACGAAAAGTGAAAAATGAAAAACGAAAAGTGAAAATTATAATTTTATAAAATGGAATATAAAATATTTAAAATAATAAATAATAAGAGTATGATAAGCATAATGTTTTTCCTGCTATTCACTGTTCACTGTTCACTTTTCACTTTTCACTATTCACTATTCACTTAATTAAATGAATATTTCCGAATTATCAATAAAGCGACCTATAATGGCAACAGTGATGAATGTGTTCATCATTTTGTTAGGAATAATAGGTTATACATATTTAGGAGTTCGTGATTATCCCGCTATTGATCCGCCAATGATCACGGTGAGCACTTCATATACAGGAGCAAATTCTGATATTATTGAAAGTCAGATTACTGAACCACTTGAAAAATCAATAAACGGAATCCCCGGCATTCGTACAATTTCATCAACAAGTTCAATAGGAAGAAGCCGTATAAACGTGGAATTTAATATCAGCGCTAATCTTGAAGCAGCGGCAAATGATGTACGCGACAAAGTTAGTCAGGCTGCTCGTAATCTGCCCCAGGATATTGATGCGCCTCCCGTTGTAACAAAATCAGACGCCAACAGCGATTTTATTATTATGCTTGCTGTTCAAAGCCCCAGCAAAGGATTACTCGAATTAAGCGATTATGCTGAAAATGTTTTATTGAATAAATTTCAAACAATACCGGAAGTTAGCGCCGTAAATATTGTTGGACAAAAGCGCCCTTCCATGCGTTTGTGGATCGATCCCGATAAAATGAATGCCTACAACATCGCTTTTAATGATGTATCAACCATTTTGAAAAAAGAAAATGTGGATATACCCTCAGGAAAAATATATGGCAATAAAACAGAACTGACAATAAGAGCAATGGGGAGATTGACCACTGAAAAAGATTTTCAGGATTTAATAATCCGCGAGGATTCCGATGGAATTGTAAGACTTAGTGATATTGCAAAAGTTGAGCTGGGACCTGAGCAATATGAGCATAGTTGGATTCTTAATGGTGTTAGCGCTGTAGGATTGGCAATAGTTCCGCAACCCGGAGCCAACTACATAAATATATCGGATGAGTTTACAAAGCGATTGGAAGAAATAAAAAAATCACAAAAGGGAGATATAATTTTCACGACATTAATAGATAATACAGTAACTGTACGTCGGTCGCTAAAAGAAGTCGGAGAGGCTTTATTAATAGCAATTTGTTTAGTGATATTAGTAATATTTTTCTTTTTCCGAAACTGGCTTATCGCAATCCGACCGCTTATTGATATCCCGATTTCACTTATTTTTACTTTTTTCATCATGTATCTTGCCGGATTTTCTATAAATATCCTCACATTACTGGCAATTATTCTGGCAACGGGCTTAGTTGTGGATGATGGAATTGTTGTTACCGAAAATATTTTCAGAAAAATTGAAAGAGGAATTCCCGTTCGCAAAGCAGCTATTGATGGGAGTAAGGAAATTTTCTTTGTTGTTATTTCAACTTCAATTACTCTTGCAATCGTCTTTTTACCGGTTTTGTTTCTTCAGGGTTTTGTAGGAAGTTTATTCAGGGAA
>JAAXXA010000871.1 GCA_013334735.1 Bacteroidota bacterium | reverse complement strand
CACCGACTGGTCTGGAACAAATGAAGGACAAAACCTGAAAGTAATACCTGTTTGTGGCTCGCTTCCGTGTTGGAACTCACCTAACACCGGAGCTACCAATAACAGTGGTTTTACAGCGTTGCCCAGTGGACTCAGTTGGAGTGGGGCGTTCAACGATGTCGGTTACAGTGGTCACTGGTGGTCTTCTACTGAGAGTGGCACGGATGCATGGGAGAGAGCTTTGCATTATAGTATCGCTATGGTGTATCGGAACAACAATGATAAGGCTAACGGTTATTCGATTAGATGCGTTAAGAACAATTGATTTAGATAGCCTTTGTTGATGATAACACCAACAAAGGCGCAAAATCAATAATGACCTTTACAACTGATAATAATAATATCGTTATCGGAAATTTTATAAACAAGGCGATGTTCATCAGTAATTCGCCGAGACCAGTAGCCTGCAAGCTCATGCTTTAGTGGCTCCGGTTTACCTAGTCCTTTAAATGGGTCTCTTTTTATATCTTTAAGTAATTCCATTATTTTTTTTAAAGTTTTGATATCGAAAATCGCCCAGTTATTATAATCGTCAAAAGCTTCTGCTTCAAAGACAACTTTTTTCATTTATTTCCGATAAGATTTTTGTTCAATTTATCAAATTCTTCTTCTGTAAAAGCAACCACATTACCTTTCCCAACATTTTTAATCGCTTTTTTAATCCGGGCAATATACTCTTCTTTCGTTTCAGTTTTATTCAAACCAAAATCAGTAGCTGAAGATACTGTGATTTCTATTTCACGCTCTTTTTTAAACAATGACTTGATTGCTTTGATAAAATCAACATCTAAATCTGAAACTTTAATCTTTAATACTGTTTCCATAATTTAAGTTTTTTTACAAAAATACAAAATAAATATTAAGGAAATCGCTTATAAATATCTTTTCTGTGATCGAATACAGAAAAAATTACCGTGCTATTCAATATCTTAACGCCAATACGATATGAGCCAATACGTAAGCGATAATAATCTTTATAACCTGACATTTTTTTTAAGTTTTTAATTTCGCTTACAGTTTTTGCATTCAATATATTTTCAATAGAATTATTAACCAATTCAGCAAGATTGCCAATATTGGAAAGGTGATGAAATTCTTTCCGAAAATGTTTAGTAAACTCAACATTCATGCTTTAGCTTTTAATTTTATTTCATCTAAAAAAGCTTTTTTTTCAGTTCCGTTAAGTATTCCTCCCTTTATTCCTGCTTCTATTTCGGCAGCAAATAATGCTTCTGACAATATTTTATCATTTACTATATTCATTCTTTCGCCTAAGCGTTTTGCCAGTGATATAAGTAAATCAAAATTTGCTTTCGATTTCGGCTTAATTACTATGGTATTCATAATGTTTTTTTTACAAAAATACAAAATATTATCCCATTCTATATAGGAAAATATAAAATATATTACTTCAAATGATTGTTTTATTATAAATTTGTCAAAACAAAATTTGTATTTAAAAATGAATTTAGATTTTTTTATATAAGAAATTCTTAGGTCATAAACTTTTTCTAATTGCATTTTATGGGAATAACCTCAAACGCTTTCCTTTTTGTATATCTGCCCACCGTAATAATTATTTATTTTTTAC
>JAAXXA010000870.1 GCA_013334735.1 Bacteroidota bacterium | reverse complement strand
CTCAAAAACACTATAACAACTAGAATCAAATTTAACGATGTTTGTTCTTTTTACAGACGGTGACTTTTTCTTAATAGCTTTTAAGCTACGTTGAATATAATTAACAACATGCCTCTTGTTTTCTTCATTAATTGAAAAATTTGACTTTGGTAAAATACCCTGCATCATTTCTGCAAACTGTTGATAACCTTTAAGCATCCAATAAGCATAATGTTTTTCTTCGGAGGTAAATGTTTTGCAATAACTAATTTTACGTCGTATTTGAACAAACAATGACTGCCAGTAGCCATCCCAAGTATCTACAACATCATCCAGAGCAAGCTTCCACTGACGCGCTTGTAATTTATTACGAGATTGATACTTTTCATGAACAAATGTATCACGAATTTTACGGGGATTGTCTAAAAATGCTTGCCATTTCCAGTCTTTTAATACATTTAACCAATGGTCTTTTTCATAAGCATAAGCCTGGCTTAAATCATTAAAAGGAGTTTGCTTCACAGGATTTAATAATAAAGACTTTTGCTTAACAGTCCTCATTTTCGCTCACTATCTTAGAGATCTGTTTTTTGTACTTTTGCAAGCCATACAAACGACTAGAAAAACAGTGAATGATAGATAATAAATCTTTTGTCATCTCTGCCTCAGGCGATAAAGTTTCGGCATTCATTATAATAATTTTGACATTATGATCATTACAAAATTTTTCAAACCATTCAAAACCAAAACGTACTAGGCGATCTTTATGGGCTATAATAATTTCGGCTATTTCTCCGCGCTCAACCATCTCCATAAGTTTTATAAAATTTTTTCTTTTGTAATTTAACCCTGATCCAACATCCTCGAGTTTTTCATCTATTATTTTACCTGATGCAATACAAAAATGTTCGAGCGCATTTCGCTGTGAAAGTAGATCTTTTTTCTGGGCGGCACTTGATACGCGGCAGTAGGTTGCGTTTTTACGATCATTTGATTTTTGACCTTTAATTTCTAAATATTGATCATGGGTATAATAACGACGACCTGTTATGGAACGATGAGCTTTTAAAATACCTTTACGATCCCATCGTTGCAAAGTTTTTGTTGTTCTACAAATTAACAACCCGAATTGTTTTGGTGAATATGTGCTTTTCATGGCCATGATTTATCACATATACACACATTATTAGTCAACTAATACTTACTCTCCACATTTCGCCTATTAAATTTGCTTTTCGTAAAAATAGATTTTACGATTTGGGAAATCAAGGAACACTAATTTGGAATGCAAAAACTCCATACCGATAACAGCGTCAATTTTATAAGGCATTTTAATTTTACGAAAAGTCACTTTACCAAAATCCTTTTTGCCAATTTTAAAAACAGGCATCTCACAACAATCCTTAATATCCAACACCATTAAATCCAGATTTTCGGGATTTGCATTCAAGTGCTCTTCGATATTACCCGGTTTAATGACCATATGATCATTATTTTTACCCTGTAAATCTCTATTAAGTATATTCCAAGTAGATCCTGTATCTAAAAGACACCTTATAGTGCCATCTTGCGTCACAGCCTCAAATTCAATAAAATTGCGATCTAACAACATCGGAACCGCAATAAAATCATCCACAGGGTAACCGTGTTT
>JAAXXA010000265.1 GCA_013334735.1 Bacteroidota bacterium | reverse complement strand
ATTAAAGGAATATAGTAATATGTTGTTTTCGGGTTTTATATAAATGCTTATTACATATAATAATAATGAAAGCCCTATATATCCAAGTATTTTCTTCATATTATAGTTAACATTATAATATTTTTGCCCGAATATAAATGATAATATCATCATAGTAGCATAACATATAAGTGTTGTCCAGGCGGACCCCATATAGCCGATTATCGGGATAAGCCAAAGGTTTAAAACCACTGTGAGTAAAGCGCCAAAAATTGATATAAGCGCGCCAAACTTAGTTTGTCCTGTAAGCTTGTACCATATCGAAAGATTGTAATATATTCCCAAACATAAATTTGCCATAAGTAATATTGGAACTACCGGCAATCCTTCGTAATACTTTACTCCAACAAAGTTTTTAAAAACATCAATATAAAGCATTACAAGCAGAAATATGAACGTACAAATAATAACAAAATACTTCATCACATCTGCGTAAATTTGCTTTGCATTTTCATTTTTAGCATGTGAAAAGAAAAAAGGCTCAGCGGCAAAACGAAACGCCTGCACAAACAAAGTCATGATTATTGAAATCTTGTAACAGGCGCCATATATCCCTACCTGAAAAAGTCCGATATTTTTAGGTAATAAGTATTTCAGAAAAATCCTATCCATGGTTTCATTCACTATTCCTGCAAGACCAACTATCAAGAGAGGGAGAGAATAGCGCATCATGCTTTTCCATAGTTTGAAATCAAAACGATATTTTACTCTTAGTATTTCGGGTAATAAGAACAAAAGAGTAACGCCACTTGAAATAAGATTTGAAATAAATACATAGCCCACACCAACTTTGCCTTTGTAAACCAAATCGACAAAATCGTTCATAATGCCATGCTTCTTCATGTATGGACAAAGAAGAATGAAAAAAAGATTAAAAAGAACATTAACAATAATACCAACTATTTTAATTGTTGCAAAGCGTTTTGCTTTGTTTTGCGAACGTAATAAAGCAAATGGTATAGATGCAAGCGCATCAAGCGCAATAATGAGCGAAAACCACACTACATATTCTTTATTGTCAGGATACCTAAGTGTGTCAGCAATAGGTTGCGCAAAAAATATGGCAAACAGAACAAATATTAATGATGTGCTCAAAAGTGAAATTAATGCCGTGCTGTAAACTTTTTTCTTATCCGGTTCCAATTGTAAAAAACGAAAAAAACCCGTTTCAAAACCATAAGTAAGTATTACTATAAGCAATGAAACGTAAGCATACATTTCGTTAACAATACCATACTCCTCGGGAATAAAAACGCGCGTATAAATAGGCACCAAAAGGTAAGTAAGCACCCGCCCCACTATACTGCTAATCCCGTAAATGGCTGTTTGTCCTGCTAATTGTTTTATTGGATTCAAAATATAAATTGGCTTATTTCCTATTATTAAGATTGCAAAATTAGTTTTTTTTGTTTAACCGGTATATTTTCTTCTTAATCCGATTACAATAAGCTGTATTATAAAACAAAATTTAACCTATAATAGCTTATTAAAGATAAAAATTGTATTTTTGTATTCCAATGAATGTTTGAATATTTCTCTTTTTCAAAAAAAATTTTATTATGACAACATTAGATTTAAAAAAAACATTGATTCATCGGATTTCCGAAATAAATGATATTTTATTTCTTAAAGCTATTAAGACAATTCTTGACTCAAAGACAGAAACAGAAATACTAACATTAACCAGAGAACAAAAAGACGAAATTATTGCTTCCAAAAAGGAAATTGAACAAGGACTTTTTTTTGAAAATGAAAAACTGGAAAGTGAAGTAAAAACATGGCTCAACGTAAAATAATATGGTCAAATAGCGCAAGAATAAAACTTTATAAAATTCTTGAGTTTTACATTGAAAGGAATAAAAATAAAACATATTCCACAAAGCTATATGAAAACATTAACAAGGATTTAAAATTATTGATTAAACATCCTGATTTAGGTATTAAAACTGAAATTGAATCAGTAAGAGCCTTGATAGCAGGAGATTTTATTATTTTTTATGAAAATTTTAATAACAAAATCATTATTCATACTTTGTGGGATAGCAGACAAAATCCCGATGATTTAACCATTACAGATTAATCATGTAAAATCCTTTTAGCAGTAAAATCAACAGCCGGAAGCTCTAACATAAATGTTGATCCTTTTCCTGCTTCTGATTCAAACCATATTTTTCCGTTATAACTTTCCACAATACTTTTAACCATTGCAAGCCCTAAACCTGTACCACCTGTTTTTGTTGTGAAATTTGGTGAAAATATTTTTTCTTTTTGTTCATCAGATATTCCGACTCCATTATCAGAAAATTTAATCAGGTACTTTGCATTTTCTTTTGATAACACAATATCAATTCTCATATTTTCGATAGCATCTGTAGCCTGAACAGAATTTTTCAACAAATTATTAAACACTCTCAAAATTTGTGTCCTGTCGGCAAATACAATGCATTCTCCCGACTCAGGCTTAGTAATATTGATAAACTTTTTATTATCCTGAAATATCGCGACAGAACTTTCCAAAAGACCAATAAGGTCAATATTTTCGTTATTTGCTTTTGGTGTTTTGGCAAAATCCGAAAATTCACTTGCAATTTTACTTAAAGCTTCTATTTGTTCAATCATAGTGAGAGTAAAACTTTTGAGACGTTTATCCCAATCGGGCGTTTTTTCATCCCATGATTTCTGCAAATATTGAATGCTTAGCTTCATAGGTGTAAGCGGATTTTTAATTTCGTGAGCAACCTGTTTTGCCATTTCGCGCCAGGCGCTCTCGCGTTCCGATTTTGCCAGCAACTCGGCGCTGTTAGCTATCTCATCCACCATCCTGTTATATTCGCCTATAAGGCTGCCTATCTCGTCATGATGAGTCCATTCAATTTTTTCGTTTTTCTTTCCCAATTTTATTTGGCTGAGCTTTTCGCGAATAAGCTTTAGCGGTTTTGTAATGTGATTTGCAACAAGCAAGGCTATAATAATAGCTAATGCCGTAAGCATTACATTAATATTTATGAATGCAATGAAAAATGTGGATATTTCTTTATGTAATTCGCTTTGTTTAGCAAAATAAGGGAGATTAAGATATCCGAGTAAAAAATTATTATTATTACGCAATGGTACATATACCGATAAATATTTCAATTTGCCTATATTCTCGTTGTGGATATATAAAGTTTTTTTATTTAATGAAATCTCATTAAATGCTTCTGTATTCATCCTTTTTGAAATCATACCTTCCTCAAAAACTTGCGGACGCGAAGAGGCAATTAATAAACCATCGGGCGTATATAAATTAATATCTGTAAAAAATATATTTGAAAATTTTGTAAGCAATTCGGCAATATTATCTTTGGAATCAATTGTTATATGTTCCATATTACTTAACTTGCTTTCTATTTCAATAAGTACCGAATGTGCCTTTTCGCTAACATTGTCAACATTCTTTTTATTATATAAATTTATAATGTAATAAAACCCCGAAGCGCCAATAACTACAAATGATATCACAAGAATTGAAACCATATATAATTGAACTCTGGCTTTGAAATTAAAATTAATCTCTTTCCTTTTTATAGGAAAATGAAGTACATATTGAAACATCAAAACAAACAGGCAATAGAGTAAAAATATGTAAGAAAATGGGGCGATTACATCAAGCAAGGTTTCGCTTTTTTTACTGATTATAAGGCTTGTATTATTATTAATTGAATAATATAAATGACTGAAACCTGCTTTTTCGAAAAATGAATATTCGCTTTTAGGAAGCTTGTAGGAATCGGCATTCATACTGTAATAATATTTGCCATATTGCAAAACAAGTTCGTTATTATAATATTTAACATACGAATAGTTATAAATATCTCTGTTGATTTTAATATCTTTATCTATCAGAAGCTCAGGATAACCTAAATCTTTTGAAAATAATCTTGAGTATAGTTCAATATATAAATTCGCGTAAGCTACACTATCAGTTTTTGTTTTATAAAAAGGTACCTTTGCAATATAGCTGTTACGCCCGGTTCCATTATTCAGAAAAAACATATCCGGATTTATTGTTGACAAACCTATATTGCTTATCATTCCTGTAAAAAATGAATCACAACCTATTATTATGTTTTCGGGCTTTATAATTCGCATTTGATCAGGCTTACATAATGTTATCTGTATATTGTACCTGCTCCAGTATCCATTAAGATAATTTTGTTGTATTCTTTCCGAAATAAATGTTTCATCGGAATTTTCAGAGCTAATGTTATTTTCAATAATAGTATCGGATATTATCTTTTGTTTAACATCTTCAAACATATATTCTGCAATTGGATCCTTTTCAATAGACATTTGCCACGCTAATATTTTTCTTTTTTCCTTTTCTTTATAAGTATTGTATTTGCTAAAACAATAAGTGGATATAATTGAAAAAAGAGCTATGTAAAAAATAATTGCCTGCATAGTAAAACGTTGTAAATCTCTTTTCAAATAAAGCCCCACAGATACAAGAAATACCACCACAGCCAAAAAGAAATACCAGTCAATAAATCCATAAAACAGATTTATAAACCCCATACAAATTAAACCCGCGAACAATGCAATAAAATAGTAAATGAGTTTTTTCATACATAATATAAAGACTGTTTCTGCTATTATGTATGATAAAAGAAAAAATGTAAGTAAAATAAACGAAACATTAAATAGCCCGATTATGCTATAAAAATTAAGATTAAAAATGTTATTGAGGTCGAATATTAAATTTGAATTAACTATTAAACTTCGTATAATATTAAAAGAAAAGTAGAATAAAATAAAAATTACAGATAATAAAACCACTGATATTATTAAGCGTAACAATAAATTCAGATTAGGTATAAAACGAATCCTTATTTGTGTGAATTTTTTAAACAGGAATACACATATTAAAAAAATACTTATAGTATCCAATAACAAATCGCCTAACGAAGGAAAAAGCTCTGAACCTGCATAATATTTAGGGCTAAATACCTCCA
>JAAXXA010000264.1 GCA_013334735.1 Bacteroidota bacterium | reverse complement strand
AAAAGCGGGGCGAATAGCTTTGAAATCAAAATCTCTTATGCCATTAGTCCCTATTTGATTTGCGCCTCCAAGGTCCCCAAAAAAGTTAGTAGCGCCTGTGCCAAATAAGACTTCTTTACGTTTAAACCGCCATAAAGAAGATTGAGCAAAACTAAATTCCTGAAATGATAAAATAGCTATAAATATAAAAAGCACATATCTTTTTTTCATATAATTACAAATTAAATTAATAGGTTAAAATGTTAAATTTAATATCAATATAATAATTAATTTACTTTTTATGAAACGCAAAAATAATCATATAAATTTAAAAAACAAAAATTTTTTAATCATTTTAATTTCTTTTGTCTAATCCCCACATTAGTTTATTTCTGATTGTAGAAAAGAACATTTCGTTTTCTAATCTAACCATATTGAATTTAAAATCGGCTTTACTGATTTTAAGTTCAGTCAAATTATCAATAATTTGAGACCTTGAATCTAGATTAACGAGAAATTTTTTGTTACGTTCGTCAGAAACATTAAGCTTTAATGAATATCTGTCGGGAATAACTATGGGTCTGACAGTTAAATTGTGAGAAGCAATAGGAGTAATTATAAAATTTTCGGATTCGGGAGTAATAATAGGACCTCCGCAGCTAAGAGAATATGCAGTAGATCCAGTTGGTGTTGCAATGATAAGACCATCAGCCCAATACGAATTCAGAAATTCATCGTTTACATAAACATTTATAGTAATCATTGAAGACGTGTCTTTTTTCTTAACAGTAATTTCATTCAAAGCATAATTCATATCACCAAAAAGGTTGTTTTTATATTCCAATTTCAGAAGAGATCGTTTTTCCAAAATGATTCTATTATCAAGGATATCATCAATTGCATTTGAAATATCATTTTTAGAAATACTTGCAAGAAATCCAAGCCTGCCGGTATTAATTCCCACTACAGGAATATTTGAATCTCTTATAAGAGAAATTGTACTAAGTAAAGTGCCATCACCTCCTATACTTATCAGATAATCTAATTTATTTCTAATTTCAGAATGATCTTTAAACGTAACGACCTTTTTATTGAAATTCAACTTTTTATTGATAAAGTTGTGAAAAGGTTCAAAGACGTAAATGCAACAATTGGCTTTTTCCAGTTTAGAAATTAATTGTTGAATACTTTCGCCAAAGTCATCAGTAAATGATTTTCCGTATAATCCTATATTCATAACGATGTTATCTAATTTGGTAATCAGTAAAAATTAGTAATCGGTAATCAGAAAAAACTACCTATTCGCCATGGCGAACTATTTACCGGTTACAGATTACTTGTTTTAAAATTGTACAATTATCACGTTTTATTATATAATTCAGTCGCCAAATTACTAAATTTTTAAATTGGAGCGATAAAATGCACAAAAATACCGCTTTGCCATTTTTTATTGCAGGAATATTCCAACCTCATCACTTTATCATAATATGTTACAAAATCTAAACTCAAGCCTGATCCAAAAAGATATGAGTTTGATAAAATATTATTTCCCACAATTTGGTTGTCGTTAACATAAGCAGCATCGGCAAACACATTCAGGTATAATGCATAGTGAATAATATTAAATTTTTTAGAGGGAACAAATTTTATTTTTTTAATTTTTGTAGGGATCAATTCAAATTTTAAATTTGATTTCAACAAGATAAAATTTTGTCCATCAACCACATAATATTCATAAGCTCTAACAAAATCATTTCCAAAGCCCAGTCCTTTTTCAAGATAATATGGCTGAAAAGCGGGAGTCGAAATTTTCGCATTTATTCCACCGCCCAAATAAAATCTATTATTCAATTTCCAGAATTTTCTGATAGAAGTATGCATAAAAGCAAAATCAATCTTTTTATTTTCAAAAACGCCCAAGCCGTATTTTGTCAGTTCAATATCGTAATAATAGCCTAAAAGGGGGTATGCCCTATTATCTCTGTGATCGCACTTTAGCTGGTAATAAAAAGAAAGGAACTTATTGTGAGTCTGTTCGGCAAAATTCGAATTAAGTTTAAGAAGTGAATCAGAAAAAATAAAATCGTTATAATTTAATTGAAAAGTATGTAAATTAAAAATACCTTTTCTATATGTAATATTGTAGGTTCCGAAAGTATTCTGTTGAACATAATTTTTTTCGTTTTTATATACAAGTTGTTTATTGTAATCAGTTAAATATGGGATTTCATGATTATGTTTGATTCCAGCAGTAATCCCCATTCCAATTTTTTTTTCTTTATCAATATAAGGAATATTATACGCTAAGCTATAGGTTTCATTGTAACCAAATCGTATTTGTAATTTTAATGATTCTTTCCTTCCCCTGAAATTATCCCAAACCAGATACAAACCATAATCAATTTTTGAAAAATTTTTAGTTTTCCACCACACGTTGAAATTTCTGTCGCTAAATTCAAAAAAAGGCAATGGCCAAATATACCAGCGCTCGATAAAATCGATAGTTATGTCAAATTTATTTTGAGAAACGCTATCAGCATTAATTGTAACAAAATTAAAAAGGGATGTATTGATCAAATTTTTTCGTGATTGAGAAATCAAAAGGGTCAAATTTTTATAATCTAAAGTATCATTTTCTTTAAACAATATCTCTCTTGAAATAATTTGCAGTTTAGTAATTTTATTCCCTTTTAGAATAATTTTGTTAATAATGATTTTTGATGAATCAAAAGTAGAAATAAGAGGGGTGGGAATTTTTTTAAGTAAAAAATCAAAATATGACTCACTTTTTGACTGCGAGATATTTACACCAATTACAAATAAAAAAAATAAAAAAAATCTTGAAAGCATCAGGTTAGATATTCAGGTAATTCATTAGCATATCAAAACGGTCCTTTATAACATCATTAAATTCTTCTTCGGAATATGATGCTGTAACCTTGTAATTGTACCTGTAAAAAGTTTGAAGTACATTTTTAATATCTATTTTATTTAATTTGATAGTTATCTCAATTTTTGTTGAATCGGGAAATGAAGTTACATGTAAGCCAAGAACTTTGCAATCATTTGATTCGACAATTTGCGCGATTTCAGATAAAGAATAATCATTATTGTTAAGTTCCAGAATAACTACTCCTCCTGGGTTATCGGCAGAAACCAAAGTTGAAAATTTATGAACTAATTCAGAAAGTGTAATAACGCCAAGATAATTATTTTTTCTGTCTAAAACAGGCAGTAAAGTGAGTTGGAGAGAAGAAAATATCCTTATTATTTCATAAATATTATTATCCTGATAAACAAAAGGTCTTTTAAGAGAAAGATTGTGATTACCAAGAGCTTCATCAGGGATATTCAGATTTTCGATATCCTGTTGGGAAATAAGGCCCAAAAATTCTTCGCTATTTACAATCGGAAGATGCATAACTTTTAGATCTTCCATCATATTAAGCGCTGCAAGCCCTGTATCAGAAGTTTTTAAAGGTGTTACCGAATAGGTTATCAAATCCTTTGCATTCATAGAAAAGAATTAAAAACAATTAATAATCTTTGAGCATTTATAGGTACAAACGTACTAATTTTTTAGCTTTGCAAAAAAAACATTGAAAAAAAATGACAAAACTAAGTGTAAATATAAACAAAATTGCCACTTTAAGAAATGCCAGAGGAGGTAATTTCCCCGACTTACTGAAAACGGCTATTGATTGTGAGCGATTTGGAGCACAAGGAATTACAGTTCACCCCCGCCCTGACGAACGGCACATTCGATATAAAGATGTTGAAGATTTAAAATCAATAGTTACAACCGAATTTAATATTGAAGGTTATCCTTCAAAAAGTTTTATTGAACTTGTTTGTAAGGTAAAACCGGCCCAAGTAACTTTAGTACCTGATCCGCCCGATGCAATTACATCAAATGCCGGATGGGATACAATTAAAAATGAAAGTTTTTTAATAGATACGACCACCGAATTTAAAAAGCATGGAATCCGCGTTTCAATTTTTATAGATACGGATGTAAATAATATTCGCAATGCCGCTAAAACCGGAGCAAACAGAGTTGAGCTTTATACCGAAAGCTATGCAAAAAATTTTACCGTTAATAAAGAAACAGCAATAGCGCCGTTTATTAAAGCCGCTATTGCAGCAAACGAGCTTGGGTTGGGATTAAACGCAGGTCATGATCTTAATCTTGATAATTTGAATTATTTCGTACAGAAAATACCCAATTTACTTGAAGTTTCTATTGGTCATGCATTGATATGTGACGCGTTATATTTTGGACTGGAAAATACAATACAGATGTATCTAAAGCAAATACAAATAAGTGCCTAAAGTTTGGAGTACTTATACTTCGACTATCGCTCAGTATAACTGAATCTAAGCATTTTTGCTATCGCAAATCTGCAAAAATTCAGTAAAAAGTGCCTAAAGTTATGTCCGATTAACACACTTTGCATAAAATAAAATATCTAATAATATAAGTTGGCAGTCAGCAATAAACACTCAGCAAATACTGTTGATAGCTAATTATTTTGCAAATACAAATCCAAGTACTTTAGGCACTTTAAGTACTTTAGGCACTCTAGGCACTTTTTATTATGAAACTATTTCACAGGCAATATGGTAATGGAAAACCGGTAGTTATACTCCATGGTTTATTTGGAATGTCGGATAACTGGGTAACTATAGGAAAGAAATTAGCTGAACATAATTATAGTGTATTTATTCCGGATCAACGTAATCATGGTAATTCGCCACACAGCAGTAAGTTTAATTTTAATTTGCTATGTAAGGATCTTAAAGAATTTTTAGAACAAAACCAGATAGAAAAACCTTTAATAATAGGGCATTCGATGGGGGGAAAAGTTGCAATGTTATTCGCGCTTAATTATCCTGAGAATGTAGAAAAGCTTATTGTTGTAGATATGGGGGTTAAAAAATATCCCGTACCAAACGAAATATTGATAGATGCTTTATTTGCAAAAAGCCTCGGAAACTTTAAATCGCGTAAGGAAATAGAAGATTATCTTACTGAAAAAATACATGATTTGGGAATC
>JAAXXA010000869.1 GCA_013334735.1 Bacteroidota bacterium | reverse complement strand
CGAAAAGAAAAAAACATAAAACTCAGATTATTCCAAAACAACGAAGATAAAAACCAAAAGGCAACAACCTAAGTCCCATGTGAGGGTAAGTATAAGAACCAAAGAAAACCTAATAAAAGTAACAGATACTTTACAAAATCCTTTATTCTTTTAATGCCTTATGCATCTTATGTTTATTCAAAAATTTTCAAATTAACATTATATTAATTTTTTTCCTTATCTTTACACAGTCTAAATAGTGTATGAACGGAAACACCTGTTTGTTGCGAAAAATTCAGTTTCAGTCCGCCTGTGGCGGATGCGTAGCGATAAAAAAGCGGAGTTTATTTATATAAATAACGGTTTTTTTAGCAAGCGTAACGAAAAAAATGGAATTTTCGCTCAAACACTAAATAAAGGATAAAATGTCTTATAAAAAAGAACAAATACTCGAAGCTCTCGGGCATGTGATGGATCCCGATTTAAAAAAAGATTTGGTTTCTCTTAATATGATAAGTGATATTATAGTGGAAGGGAAAAATATTTCTTTTACCGTAATCCTTACCACACCTGCTTGTCCGTTAAAAGAAAGTATTAAAAAAGCCTGTATAGAAGCAATTCATGATTATATTGACAAAAACGCTGTTGTATCGGTAAATATGTCTTCGAAAGTTACTTCTAAAAGAAATGAAAAACCCGATGAAATCTTGAAAGGTGTGAAGAATATTATAGCTGTAGCTTCAGGAAAAGGTGGCGTTGGAAAATCTACAGTTGCTGCAAACCTTGCAGTAGCTTTAGCAAAGCTGGGTTCAAAAGTAGGTTTGGTTGATGCAGATATTTACGGACCTTCAATTCCTATAATGTTTAAGCTCGAAAATATAACACCCGAAATAAAAGAGATAAACGGTATTCCAAAAATGATCCCTGTTGAAAAAAATGGAATAAAAATATTATCTATAGGATTTTTTGTTGATCCCGATCAGGCTCTTATATGGCGCGGACCAATGGCTTCGGGCGCATTAAATCAACTTTTTAAAGATGCCGAATGGGGCGAACTCGATTATTTAATTATTGACTTGCCTCCGGGAACCGGTGATATTCATTTAACTCTTGTGCAAAATGTTAACGTTACAGGTGTTGTAATAGTAAGCACGCCTCAAAAGGTTGCTCTTGCAGATGCTCGTAAAGGTGTAAGTATGTTCAAACAAAATACTATAAATGTACCTGTACTAGGGCTGATTGAAAATATGTCGTATTTTACCCCTGACGAATTACCCGAAAATAAATATTATATATTTGGAAAAGACGGTTGTAAAGTACTGGCTGAAGAGCTTAATGTTCCATTACTCGGGCAAATACCCATAGTTCAGAGTATCCGTGAATCCGGCGATAATGGTGATCCTATTGCGAACAATGAAAGTTCTCCTGTTGCCAAAGCTTTTAAAGAGCTTGCCGAAAAGCTGGCGCAACAAGTTGCTATACGTAATGCCTCTACCGAAACCCAATTAAAAAAGTAACAATAACCAATAAATAAATTACGAATTACAAATAATAAATTACGAATTAATAATTAACCATTAATAATTAACCATTAACTATTAATATCCCCCAAAATGGAAAATAATCTAAAAACCGAATTAATAAAAAAAATTGAA
>JAAXXA010000263.1 GCA_013334735.1 Bacteroidota bacterium | reverse complement strand
GGCGGAAACAGGTTAACTTCGAACACTTTTTTACATTGCTTCTTGCAGACAGAATGATGGCCGGTTACTGTTCGACGTTTTCCGGATAACCTGTTCGATCTTGCCGGATTAAGCACCCAGTACCTATTCCCCAGTACCTGGACTCCAGCAGAACCCGAAAACCCGCCACTTCGCCCTCAAAACCTGACACCTCATATTCTAAGACACTGATAACCTCGCACCTCGCACATAAAGCATAGCACGTATCACCTACCACGTACTACCAGATATTTCAATGTCAAATACCCACTCTCCACTTTCCAAAACCCAAACCTGAGTCCTCAGCTCCGAGTCTTCACTCAGTCCTCAGTCCTGAGTCCTCAGCACTTATAATACATACCTAGGCTCCACTTTCCAGACCCAAGTTGCTTATCTGTATCCCCGTAATCATTTCTGTATGTCAATAAAGATATGTGTTATATAGGTTACAGCTGATATTTTTGCTCATGTAAATATCTTTTTTGAAGAGTTTATTGTTTAGGGATGATAAACGCAAGATACTTGGAAGAATGATTTTTTACGGGTATTGATTCAATAGTGCTAACGAACTAATGATTATTATAAGTGATAATAATATGTTGAGATGTGGAGTGTATAATAAATAATAGTTATGTCAAGTTTAAATAAAATAATAAGTAAATATTTTAATAATAAGTTTTTAAAAAACGTTGCTTATTTGGTTGGTGGTACTGCAGGTGCACAACTTTTGATGATCTGTTTTGCTCCATTTGTAACTAGAATTTTTGGGCCAAAAGCATATGGTGTTTTAGGAGAATTTATAGCAATATCAAATTTAATGATTCCTGTGGCTGCTTTGACTTATCCAATTGCAATCGTATTGCCAAAAAAAGATGAAGACGCTTTAAATATTGTCAAGCTTTCAGTATTTGTATCGATGATGTTTTCTATAATTGTTTTTATTGTTTTATCTTTAAAATATGAAAATATTAATTTGTTTATAGGTATTAGCCAATCATTGAGAGATTATATAATATTTATTCCGATTGCTGTTTTTTTTGGTGGTATTCAGCAAATATATGAGCAGTGGAATATTAGGAATAAGCATTTTAAAATAACAGCTCATGCTAATATTATACAAACAGTTATTGTGAATTTAATAACGATAATTGTTGGGGTCTCTAAGCCTTTTGCTTATGTATTAGTAATAGGTGCAACAGTTAAAGGTTTATTGTACGGTGTTATAGTAACTGTTTTATCTGAAAAAATTAATAAGCAGGAGGGTGGTATAAAAAATTTATTGTTGTTTGATGCAAAGAAAATAAAAAGTATTGGTAGGGAATATTATGATTTTCCAGTATATCGAGCTCCACAAGTATTTATTAATGCATTGTCGCAGTCAATACCTGTATTAATGCTAGCATCTATGTATGGACATACATATGCAGGATATTATGCTATTGGGAGAGCTGTTTTGGGTTTGCCAACTCAGCTTGTTGGTAAGTCTGTTGCAGATGTTTTTTATCCAAGATTTGTAGAAGCTAGACATAATGCTAATAATATATCAAAACTATTAAAAAAGACTATAGTATGGTTAACTCTAGTGGCAGTAATTCCATATGGTTCTATTATAATTGGTGGGCCATGGATATTTAAAATGGTTTTTGGCGATGAGTGGTATATAGCTGGCCAATATGCTCAATGGTTATCATTTATGAGTTTTTTTACATTTATTTCAAGGCCAAGTATTATAGCAATACCTGTTTTAAATATGCAAAAAACATTATTGCTGTTTGAGGTATATAGCATAGTGTTACGGGTGTTAGGATTTTTTATAGGGTATTACTGGTTTAAAACAGATATATCTGCGGTTATCGGATTTTCACTTGCAGGTGGGATTATTTACATGCAATTAATGTGGATAGTATTTACAAAATCATTAAAATATAATTTTGTTGTATGATTAAGCAGGTTGATTATACTCATTATAATTTTGAAAAATATATATCAAAAAAAAGATGGTCAAGTATTTGGTATCAGGTAAAAGAAATTATAAGTATTAAACCTAATAATGTTCTTGAAATAGGGCCTGGATTAGGGATATTTAAAATGATTATGAAAAAATCAAATATTAATGTAGAAACCATTGATATTGATAAAGATTTAAATCCTGATTATGTTGGAAGTGTGTTGAATTTGCCATTTAATGCTAATTCATATAGTGTTGTATGTGCGTTTCAGATTCTTGAGCATTTACCATATAATGAGAGTTTATTGGCTTTCAAAGAAATTGTTAGAGTTGCTGATAAATATGTGGTTATAAGTTTGCCGGATTCAAAAAAAGCAATTAGTATAACTGTGCGTATTCCAAAATTGTCAGAATGTAATATAATAATACCAATCCCATTAACTGGGAAAAAGAAACATATATATGCTGGAGAACATTATTGGGAGTTAAATAAACGAGGTTATAATGTTAAAAAAGTTAAAAATGATTATTTGCAATGTCATGATTGCGATTTAAGATTATTAAAAGAATATAGCGTTCCAGAGTATCCATATCATTGTTTTTTTGTTTTTGAAAAAATAAGTTATTGAGTTGTTGATTTATTAATAATATACTATTGGTTTATGTTGATATTTAATATAGTTTTTGTTTTGGCTGTAAGTTTTTTGCCAGTATATATGTGGAGTTCGGGTGGGATGCAGATATCTCATTATTTATTTATTATTTTATCATTTAGTTTTTTTGTGAAAAAAAAGCATGGTATTTTTGATTATAAGGAAAAAATATTACTAGCTTTTATTTTGTATTGTTGGGTAAGAGAGTTATTCGGTTATTGTATGGGTGTAGGAATTAATACATTGCTACCTGCATTATATTATACTTTTTCATTTTTGTTGTTTGTAAGTGTTAGGCGTTATATGAATAATGAAGATAAAATGCGATTATTGTATTTTGGTCTAATGATAAGTTTGGTTATATCAATGATAAGTATTTATTTATTTGGATTAAATATTAATGAGGAAGTAAATGCAGTAAGATCGGTTGGTACATATAATAATCCAAACCAGCTTGGTTATTATTCTGTTATCCTTATAAGTATCGCATCATATGGTCTGATTAGAAAAATTATTAATTTATCGGTGTATTTGGTGTTCTTTTTTGGCGCAATTATCTTGTGCATAATGTCGTTATCAAAGGCTGCTATAATATCTGTAATGTCACTTGTTATTGTATATGTAATAATATTTTTAAAAGAAAGAAAGTTAAATATTATTTCTGGAAATAAATATATATATGCTATATTGATGCTTGGATTTATTATGATTTATAATATTAATAATATAAAATCGATCAATTATGAGGATCTAGCAATTTATAAAAGATTTTATTATATGTTTGATGAAAAAGATACTGATATGAAGGAGCGAGGATATGGTGTTTTTAGTCAGGCTTCAGCAGAGGAGATGTTGTTTGGTATTTCTTCGGAAGGAGTTATATCAAGGCATGGAGCGGAAGTGCATAGTACTTTTATGTCACCTATAACATCTTATGGTATTATTGGTGGGGGTATGTTTTGTGCTTTTTTTGTGACATTAATTATTGGTGTTGCTGATAGATACGGTATTAAAAATGCTATTATATTATTTTTGCCAGTTATTTTATATGGTATTTCACATAACGGAACGAGGTTTTCAGCGTTTTGGTTGTTTTTGTCTGTAATGTTTGTTTCGGCTAATAATAAAAAGATAATTAATATGACATAAATCAATATTTAATATTGTTTAAAGAATAGTGTGGCCTGAACACATTATTTTATTGTTGTTACTCATTGATGTATTCTTTTGACTCTTCCATATTAAGAAACCATATTATCAACTAATATTCATCTCAGAACTTCTATGTGTGAATGATGCAAAAAAGCTTATTCATCAGTAAACCGGTGGATAATGTATTCATCGAAAGCTTCAATCGGGCAGTAAGAGAAGAATACCTGAATGACAACTGGTTTATAAGTCTTTCACATGCCATAGAAATCGTTCAAACATGGCGGGTTGATTGCAATGCAAACCGCCAACATAGTTATCTAAAATGTAATGACATCCCTCATGTAATCTTCAGATCGTTATACAAATTCGGATTTTGTTTACTAAAATATTCCTTGACTGTTAAAATATTGAAGTGTTTTCCATTGAAAAACGGATCAACGTCAAAATCCTAGCAAAAAACTCGATGCACTTCAAATAGATCATGACTTTGATCTCCCATCTCTGCTATGGTTGTTACATATGTAAATAGATCCCTTACTAACGGTAAACAAGATAAATATTTAAGACCTTCCCTTCACAGTAATGTCAAGTTTCTTTGATATTCATATCCTCTCCTTGAAAATGCCAAATCTCTTAAATGTTTATTCTTCAAAACTATGCGTAAGGTAGTAATAGGTTCAAATATTAAAATAATATATATATGCTCAACTTAGAGCAAGCTAGTTAGATTTGATAAGAAGAAATTTTAAATAATGTTTTGCGCTAGTTAATTATTAGTTCTTGAAGCAATTATTTATAATGGTTCTATTCGGTAAGAAGCATTTTCAGCTGTATGTTTATTTTCTGTCTCGTGAAATAAAAAGATCTCGAAAAAATATAAACCATCGTAGTTCCTTTTGCAGTTGAAAAAGGTTGCTTGTGATATCAACATATATCATTTATAAAATACTCCGACTTTCCTTTCCGATTACAATAATTATCTATTTATCTATTAGTTTTCATTGTCTTATTGCTATAGTCTCGTTTTGTTGAGGGGACCAATTTCTTAAAATCTATCAATTAACAATAAAAAGTTATTGGCTCTTCGCAGAATTTAATGGAAAACCGTCGATAAATGATAGCTTGACGTACTATCAAGCATTAGCGACCAAATTCGTCATACCCAATGCAAAGCCTGACTGCACACTACCAGCAACTTCTGGGACTCCCATCAAACTGGCAAGTGGAACATGTGGACCTGTCCATACTCGGCAAGCAGGTGACCATCAAA
>JAAXXA010000262.1 GCA_013334735.1 Bacteroidota bacterium | reverse complement strand
GATTCATTAAAAGTTGCATTTAAAACCAAAAAAGGACGAACTGTATATGATGGCGGAGGTATAGAACCTGATATATACATAGAACCTTATTTGTATAGTAATATTACAATAAGCTTGATAACTAAATATCTGATTTTTGATTTTGCTACAAAATTCAGGAGTCAACATCCCTCAATTGCTTCAGCGAAAACTTTCACAATAACTGATGATATTTTTAATGAATTTCTTTCTTTTATTCTGGATAAAGACTATGATTATTCTACCAAAAGCGAACAATCGTTAGAAGAACTTAAAGAAATTACAGAAAAAGAAAAATATTATAATGATATCAAAGTTGAGTATGATGCTTTAAAGAGCAAAATGATGCACAATAAAAAAGCGGATATTGAAAAATTTAAAGAAGAGATTAAAAGCCAACTTAGGGAAGAAATTGTTTCCAGATATTACTATCAAAAAGGTCGTCTTGAGGTTTCTTTTTATAACGATCAGGAGGTTAAGAAAGCTCTTGAGATATTTAATGATAGTGCTACTTATAAAGGTATTCTTGATGGTTCCATAACTCTCAATAAAGAAAAAAAAGCAAGCGATGATTCACATAAGCCCTAAACTTAGAATGATCAATAACCGGAAGCTCAATCATAAAAATATTTATCTGCTCGGTCTTATTTTTTTGGCAATAGGCTTACCTCTTTCCAAATTCCTAATGAGTTTTGCCGAGATAATACTCTTTGCAAATTGGATTCTTGAAGGAAATATATTTAATAAAATTAAAATATTTTTTAAAAATAAACTTGCTTTAATACTTAGTTCCCTTTTCTTACTTCACATTTTAGGACTTCTTTACACAAGCGATTTTGATTATGCATTTAAAGACCTGAGAGTCAAATTGCCTTTGCTTATCCTTCCTCTTATTGTTTCAACTTCACCACAACTTGACAGAAAAAAAATTATAACTATTTTATTGCTGTTTGTTTTAGCCGTACTTGCCTCAACATTTGCAAGTACATATTTCTTTATTAATGCTGATTTTAATGACATTAGAAACATTAGTGTTTATATTTCGCATATAAGATTAAGCCTGCTAATTTGCATGTCAATCTTTATTCTTCTATATTTTGTTATTTATGGTAGTGATTTTAGTAAACGATATAAAATATTTTTTTCATTTACTATTATATGGTTTATTGCATTTCTTATTATCCTCGAATCTATAACTGGATTGGCCATTCTTATTATTATTGGCTTAATCCTTCTTATTACAGAAGTTTTCCGACAAAAAAAAAATATTCTCAAAATCGAACTTTTGGTTTTGATTATTGCTATTCCATCATTGATTTTTTATTACATAAACGGTATTTATCATGATTTCTTCAAGCCACCTACAAAGCAAAAACTTGAGAAAGTAACAAAATTAGGGAATAAATATTTTAACGACTCTCTTAATACAGAAATTGAGAATGGACATTATGTATGGATAAATATATGTGAAAAAGAGATGAAAGAGTCATGGAATAAACTAAGTAATTTAAATTATGATGGTAAAGACAAAAGAGATCAGTATTTAAAATCAACTTTGTTGCGATTTCTTACATCAAAGGGATATAAAAAAGATGCCGAAGGTGTAAACAAATTAACAAAAGAAGAAATTATATGTATTGAAAAT
The DNA here is from genome assembly GCA_013334735.1 of Bacteroidota bacterium. Taxonomy (GTDB): domain Bacteria; phylum Bacteroidota; class Bacteroidia; order Bacteroidales; family CG2-30-32-10; genus JAAXXA01. Next base: position 3,392 of record JAAXXA010000262.1, on the reverse strand, counting down.
GGTATAGCTAATGTTTATTGCAAAAACGATTTTTCTGTAAAATCAAGAATATTTGAAACGATTTGGGAATATGAAAATTATAGAAAAACTTCAAATCCAAACGGGCACTCTGTGATGCAGAGATTTGAATATTGGAAAGCCTCGCTAGGAATAATTAAAGAAAATCTATTTTTAGGAGTAGGAACAGGAGATATGAATGAAGCATTTGCAAATCAATATAATAAAACAAATTCACCCTTAGAAAAAAAATGGAGATTACGTTCTCATAATCAATTTTTATCAATAACAGTCGGTTTCGGATTAATCGGATTACTTTGGTTTATGGTATTTCTAATATTTCCTTTTTTTCATAAAAAAGTAAAAATTGATTATTTTTACATAATCTTTTTTCTAATAGCCATTCTATCTATGCTTGCAGAAGACACCATAGAATCACAAGCAGGAATAACATTTTTTGTTTTCTTTAATACACTTTTATTACTTGGCAGAAAAAATGAAAATAATTTAATCAGTTAAACGATAAATATTAATTTTGCATTGTTTTATAAAAAGTGATGTTTTGAAAAAAATAGAATTAAAAACAGTATTCATTGAATATAATTCTTTGGATGAATTAACTCAAGATGACAGAGGTCTTGTCTTACTAGCAAAAGAAGCAGCAGATACAGCTTATGCTCCATATTCCAAATTTCATGTTGGGGCTGCATTAAAGCTTGAAAATGGTGTTTGTATAAAAGGGAGTAATCAGGAAAATGTTGCTTATCCTTCAGGGTTATGCGCTGAAAGAGTTGCTATATTCTCTGCATCCTCACAATACCCAGGCATCCCAGTAAATACTATAGCAATAACTGCAAAGACCGACAGCTTTAAAGTTGATTCTCCTATAACTCCATGTGGTTCATGCAGGCAAGTTCTTGCAGAATATGAACGTCTTTTCAAAAAGCCAATAAGAGTTATTCTTACCGGTGAAACAGGGAGTGTTTATGTTATTGATAAAATTGAAGACCTTCTCCCTCTAAGTTTTAAAGCAGATAAATTAAAAAAATAGATATATATTTTCTTATTTCAGAGATATTACTTTTGTGAGAAAATAAAGTTTTATAAAAAAGAAATGCTTTATGTTTTGTTTGATTACCTGTAGGTGTAATAAGAATAGAACGTAATAAATAAAATAAAGCCTTAAATCTTGCACAATTATATATGTAATGTCGTGCAATGCCAAAATATAATCCACTTATAACGCTGCGTTTCACTTTTGGGTTAATTTTATTTCCCGGATGTTTTTTTGAAAAAATAAATTTCATAATTTTCAGACCGTCTTTGTAACTGTTCTGAGCTACTTCATTTACAGACCTTTCTATATGATTTGTTGCTATTATTGTAAATTGATTGAGAAAAATTATTGGGAACCTTTCGTTTTCAATTCGTATCCATAATTCCGTGTCTTCACCAATTGAAAAGTTTTCATTATATTTATGTGTGAGTAAAATATTTTTATGGATACAGACTTGCGGAGACCCTATAACATTAGTTACAAAATATTCTTTCATTGATTTAAAAATATTAGGCAATTCCTCGCGTCTAACAGCTATTCCGTTATCTTCAAAACAAATTCCTGTATAAAAAAAAGCTATAGGAAATTCTCTCTTTTTTATTTCATTATATAACTTTTCAAGTCTGTTAAGCAAATAGTAATCATCGCTATCAAGAAAACAGATATAATTTCCTTTTGAAGAATTAATACCATTGTTTCTCGCGGCGCAGCGTTCTGAATTTTTCTGATAAATGTATCTTATTCTGTTGTCGTTGTATGAATTTACAACTTCTTTTGTATTATCGGTAGAGCCATCATCCACAACTATCAATTCCCAATCAGAAAATGATTGTTTTAAAACACTATCAATAGCAGTGGTGAGCATTTGTGCTCTATTATATGTTGGTATTATTATAGAAAAGAATGGCATCGTATTATTATAACTAAGATTCCTTAAAATTCAACAATTCTTTATCAATCACATCAAGGATTTCACTGTCAACAGTTGTATCAAATTTTCTGGCAAATAATGATGGAGTGTTTTTTAATATAGGAAAATGTTCTTTTTTATAAAAAATAGGATGAGCCCCGTTCTGCCACTCAATTTTGCGTATAAAATTGTTTTCAATCTGTTTTTTAAATGGAGAATTCACAATTAAAGTTTGAAAATACATTTCATCAGGAATGAGAGTGAATTTAAAAAACTTATTGAATTTTTTATTTTTTTTGCTAAAATTCACAACATATTCAGCGCATTCTTTTGTTATAGACCACCAACCATGCCCACCATAAATTTCTAAATTTTCAGGTATTTTTCTTCTATGCGGTAATATCCTGCTAAAAAACAACAATATAGCTTCTTCGCTCCATCTTTTTTCTCTTATGTATTTAGGCGATTCAAATAAAAATATTTTTAATGTATTATACAAATTATGATCTATCAATCGTCTTGATTCAACTTCAGGTATTGAATGTTTTTTTCCTAAAAATTTTACATTGAAACGATCTATCCGATAAAGCTGCCTATCAGCTCCCCAACGATGATTTGGGTATGTTTCAGGGTTTTTAATAGGATACATTGGCCAAAATTCAATAAATTCCTTCCCTTTATTTTTATTGAAAAAATCTGAAATATATTCATTCGTTTTTATTGGATAGTCTTGTCCGCTTATTAAGTTAACATAATCAAATTCTATATTATTTTTTATCAACAAATTTAAAGCATTTAAAATTCCTTTTATTAATGTAAAACTAAAAAGGGTTCCATCTTCTCTTTTGCAAAAGAAAACATTATCTTGTTTGCCTAGAAGTTGTTTTAATTCCTTGTAAAAGGAACTTTCGGATGTAGTGCAGATATGAAATACGAATATTGAATCTTTATTGTTAAGTCTGTCGTATAGCCTTTTTACCTGTGGAGCGTTTTTGTGAGCTAAAATAACATAAGCTAGTTTCATAAAAGAGTATTAATTTATTTTTCTAATAAAGTTACAAAGATATATTTTTGTTTGGTATCGTAAAAAATATTTATGAATTTCAGTTTGGATAAGCAATTAATTATAATACGCGAAATTACGTAATTAATCACAACAAAAATATAAAATCATATTGGAATGTATGCATATTGCTAACAATGAATTTCGGTATTTATAAAAATTCAAAGGGTATTTAATGCTTTGAAATGATCTATTTTGTTGGAATCTAAGTACGTTAAATTTTACATCAACACATAGTACTTTCATATAATTTCCTAATAAAAAGGTTAATAAATTTACATATCTTTGACGCGTAAAATAATGAGATTACATTTATTTTTACATGAAAATGGAACATTCGGTAATAATTTTAAATCGTAGTATAT
>JAAXXA010000261.1 GCA_013334735.1 Bacteroidota bacterium | reverse complement strand
GTATTTACATTATTTGTTATTAATGTAAATACTGCTGCTGCATGGTCATTAACAGGTAATACAGGGACGACCGCAGGTACAAATTTTATTGGAACCTCCGATAATAAAGATTTTGTTTTCAAAACGAATAACACGGAATGGGCGAGAATTACTTCAGGTGGCAATGTTGGTATCGGAACAACCAGCCCTAATGCCTTATTTCATGTATATAATTCCACATCACCTCGTATCAGGTTGGAAACAGGGAGCGGAGGATTTAGTCGTTTAGAATTTTTCGAAAACAATCTTTCAAAATATCAAATTGGATATAATGAAAGTGGGTTAGATGCAAAATTTGGAATTTTCGATAACGGAGCTGCAACTTGGGCAGTTACGTTAACCGGCGGCAATGTTGGCATCGGAACGACGAGACCATTGGGTAAAACTCATATTTTTACTACATCTTCTGATGGTAATGTATCATGTTGGGGAACTGGTCAGTTAGTAGTTGGGCAAGAGGTGAATACCGGAGGAGTCGGCATTTCGTATAACACATCAAATAATACAGGTGTTATTAACGCATTGTCCCCTGGAATCGCATGGAGGAATTTAGTTCTTCAGAGCAATGGCGGCAATGTTGGCATCGGAACAAATGTACCTACTGAACTTCTTCATCTATATAAAGCAAACGCTGATGTTGCAATACGATATCAATCAACACAATCCACAGCTACATTTAACTATACCGGTAGTCAACAAACATGGGTAGTTCCTGGTGGTGTAACTTCTATTACTGTGGATGTAATGGGAGCGCAGGGAGCCCCTGTTAATAGTCTGAATATACTTGATAGTTACTATGGATTACCTGTGCGTGGTGGACGTGGAGGTCGTACACAGGGTGATATTTCTGTTACTCCTGGTGAAACCTTATATCTTTATGTTGGAGGAGCTGGTGTATATGCCAGTGGAGGAGTAGGCGGATATAATGGCGGAGGAAATGGTTGTAGTCCGGGCGGTCATGGTGGAGGTGGTGCTTCCGATATCCGAAGAGGAGGGACGGCTCTTGCCAATCGTGTTATTGTAGCTGCAGGCGGAGGAGGTGATGCAGGTAATGTTGATTGCCGTGATGGAGGATCTGGTGGAGGTTTAACCGGTATTGCCGGATGGGGTTGTTGGGGAAATGATGGTGGCGGTGCCACTCAAACCGCCGGTGGTGCAGGAGGAGGAGGAAAATCGGCAGGTAATGGTTCGCTGGGCATTGGGGGCGTTGGAGTTTATGACGGCAATGCTAATCGAGGAGGAGGAGGTGGTGGTGGCGGATATTATGGAGGGGGTGGCGCATTTAGCGGCGCTGTGGGAGGAGGAGGTTCAAGTTTAGTTCCAGCAGGTGGTTCTACTACCAGTGACTATAAAACTGAATACGGACAGATTATTATAACTTATAACTTGAATTGGGTTAGTGGCACAGATAATAGTGATGCTGGAAAGTTTAAAATTTCAGCAGGGACGTCCATGGGGACAAGTGACTATTTTACAATAAATGGCAATGGTAACGTCGGTATTGGCACAGTAAACCCTGGTAGTAAATTATCGGTTGTGGGTTTACCAACATCGGCCGCCGGTTTATCATCAGGTGATATTTGGCGGGATGCGGCAAACGGCAATGTACTTAAAGTTGTTCCTTAAAAATATATAGAAAATGTATATACAACTAAAAATAAACCTATTCCTTGATTTATTTTATTTTATTTGACCTAAAGAGTTTAGAAATTTTTTAAGAATTTAATAAAAAATAGTTAGTCTGTATTTTATTTTTTAATAACTTCGCTGCTTATTTGAGTTGTTTATTAATTAACAGATACAAGCATTATAAATTCACAATTATGGAAAAGAAAAATTTTATTACATGCGATGGTAATTACGCCGCGGCACACATTGCTTACATGTTTAGCGAAGTAGCAGCTATTTACCCTATTACACCATCGTCAACAATGGCTGAATACGTTGATGAATGGGCTGCACACGAAAAGAAAAATATTTTTGGAGATACTGTAAAAGTAGCGGAAATGCAATCAGAGGCCGGTGCAGCCGGAGCAGTTCACGGATCTTTACAATCAGGAGCATTAACAACAACCTATACTTGTTCGCAGGGCTTATTACTGATGATACCAAATATGTATAAAATAGCCGGAGAGTTACTTCCCGGAGTATTTCATGTTTCTGCACGTAGTGTTGCGGCTCAGGCTTTATCTATTTTCGGTGATCATAGCGATGTTATGAGCACACGTTCTTGTGGCTTTGCAATGCTTGCTACAGGCAGTGTTCAGGAAATTATGGATTTAGCTGGAGTAGCTCACCTTACAGCGATAAAATCAAGGGTACCTTTCCTTCACTTTTTTGACGGTTTTCGCACTTCGGCAGAAATTCAGAAAGTAGAAGCTATATCAATGGAACAAATGGCTTCTCTTCTCGATTATAAAGCCCTCCAATCATACAGAGACAGGTCTTTAAATCCTGAACATCCTTTTACCCGCGGAACAGCTCAAAATCCTGACATTTATTTCCAAACCAGAGAAGCAGCAAATAAATTTTACGATGCAGTTCCCGATATGGTTGAAGATTATATGAAGGAAATAAATAAAATTACAGGCAGAGAATATCACCCATTCACTTATTACGGAGCCAAAGATGCTGAAAATATTATTATTGCAATGGGTTCTATTACCGAAACAATTAAAGAAACTATTGATTATCTAAATACAAAAGGCGAAAATGTAGGACTTATTTCTGTTCATCTTTACAGACCATTTTCCTCAAAATACTTCTTCAATGTATTGCCTAAATCTGTAAAAAATATTTGCGTTCTGGATCGTACAAAAGAACCGGGAGCAAACGGAGATCCTTTATATCTTGATATCCGCGATATGTTCTATGAAACTTCAGATAAACCTATGATAATCGGTGGAAGATTTGGATTAAGTTCTAAAGATACAACACCTGCAATGATGGTTTCTGTATATGAAAATCTGAAATCGGCAAATCCGAAAAACCATTTTACCGTTGGGATTAATGATGATGTAACTTTTAAATCCTTACCTCTTTTACCCGAAATAAGTGTATCGGATAAAAGGACTTATGAAGCAAAATTTTATGGGTTAGGCGCTGATGGTACTGTTGGAGCCAACAAAAATTCAATTAAAATCATTGGCGAAACTACCGATAAATATTGTCAGGCTTATTTTGCGTATGATTCAAAAAAATCAGGCGGTATTACTGTTTCACATTTACGTTTTGGCGATACCCCTATCCGCTCTCCTTATCTGGTTAATACTCCCGATTTTGTAGCTTGTCATGTCCCTTCATACCTTGAAAAATATGACATGCTTAAAGGTTTGAAAAAAGGAGGTTCTTTCTTGTTTAACAGTATTTGGGACGTTGAAGAAACAAAGAAAATGCTGCCTGATCATATTAAAAAATATCTTGCAGAAAATGAAATTAAATTTTATGTAATTAATGCTACTTCTATTGCTGAAGAGATTGGAATGGGTAACCACACTAATTCTATTATGCAATCGGCATTTTTTAAAGTTTCAAATGTTATTTCTTATGATATTGCCATCACGCAAATGAAAAAGGCTATAGTTAAAACTTATGGCAATAAAGGTGAGAATGTTGTGAACATGAATAACATTGCTATTGACAGAGGAGGTAATGTTATTGAAATTCCTGTTCCTGCCGAATGGAAAAATATTGAATTAAAACCTGCAAAAGATATCAGAAATATTCCTGATTTCATTAAGAATGTTGTTGAGCCAATCAATACTCAAAGAGGGGATAATTTGTCTGTAAGCGCTTTTAATGGATACGAAGATGGCACTTTCCCTGCAGGAACAACAGAATATGAAAAGAGAGGAATTGCAGTAAATGTTCCTGAATGGATATCCGAAAACTGTATTCAGTGTAATCAATGTTCATTTGTATGTCCTCACGCGGTTATCAGACCTTTCTTATTCAATGAGGATGAATTAAAAACTCTTCCTGAAGGGACGGTTACAATAAAAGCTGTTGGTAAAGAGCTTGTTGGTTATCAGTTCAGGATGCAGGTAAGCGTGCTTGATTGCACCGGTTGCGGAAATTGTGTTGATGTATGCCCTTCTAAGGTAAAAGCTCTCGAAATGAAACCTCTGGGTTCTCAAAGCGCCGAAATAGAAAGATGGAACTTTATTGAAAAAAATATCTCTTACAAAGACAATATTGTAGATAAATTTAAAACCTTTAAAAACAGCCAGTTTGCGCAGCCTTTATTTGAATTTTCAGGCGCTTGCGGTGGATGCGGTGAAACTCCATATCTTAAACTTGTTACACAGCTTTTTGGTGAAAGAATGATGGTTGCCAACGCTACGGGATGTTCTTCCATTTATGGAGGCTCTGCTCCCGCAACTCCTTACCGCGCTTGCAACAGAAATGGTAAAGGTGTCGCTTGGGCAAATTCATTGTTTGAAGATAATGCAGAATATGGTTTCGGAATGGCTCTTGGCGTTGATAAAATCAGGGAACGCATTGCGCGACTTATGGAAGAATCATTGCTGACTGATATTTCAGCTGATGTAAAAGAAGCTTTTAAAAATTGGCTAGAAGTTAAAGATAAAGCTGAAGAATCAGTTGTTGCTTCTGAAAAAGTAATAGAAAAATTGGAAAAATGTAATTGCGCTGTTGGCAAACAAATACTCGATTATAAGCAATACCTTATTAAAAAATCAGTATGGATATTTGGCGGCGACGGATGGGCTTACGACATTGGTTATGGAGGTTTAGATCATGTGCTTGCTTCAGGTAAAGATGTAAACGTAGTGGTTCTTGATACCGAAGTATATTCAAATACAGGCGGACAATCATCAAAATCAACACCAATTGGCGCTGTAGCCAAATTTGCAGCTTCAGGAAAAAGAATACGCAAAAAAGATCTTGGCATGATGGCTATGTCTTACGGTTATGTTTATGTTGCTCAGGTTGCCATGGGAGCCAACAACAGCCAGTATTTCAAAGCATTGAAAGAAGCGGAAGCTTTCCCCGGACCTT
>JAAXXA010000260.1 GCA_013334735.1 Bacteroidota bacterium | reverse complement strand
TTTGTTATCATCCAGAATGATATTGGATTAAAACTAAAACCCAATATTCTAGGCATAGTTACCAAATCAATTCTACTATTCTTGTTTAAGTTGTAACCAGACAATTCCAGCTTTTCCTTTATAAAACTGAACAAGCTTTTTTCCTTTGAACGCGTATAGTCCTTGTTGTATATAGAAAAAATATTAAATTTATTAAAAGAGAAAAAATGTATTTTGCCTAAGTCAGCAAAATTTCCTATTGGTATTTTTAAATAGAAAATCTTATATAAAAAACTATTTTTCTTGGGCCAAAGTCTAGAATGCCCCACCTTAGCATGGATGATAGATATTCTATTCATTATATGTAATATTACTTTTTATGATATTAACTACGTTAACAGCTGAAGCAACTCCATCTTCATGAAAACCGTAGCCTAAATAAGCGCCTGCATAATAAGTCCTATTCTTACCTTGAAGCTCAGAGATCATCTTTTGACCAATTAAATTTTTTTGCGTATAGACAGGATGCTCATAGTCCTCTTTTAAGTATATTTTTTGCTTATTAATATTTATTTGAGGATTTAAAGATACAAAAACTGGTTGTTTCATATTTATATGCTGCAATATATTCATGCAATAAGTAAAAACCGAAATCCCTTTAATTTTACTATAGTTCCATGCAGCTAATATTTTTTTATTTTTTGAAACTAGTTTTTCGTCCTTATGCAAAACTGTTAAATTTTTTGAATAATCAAAACAGCTTAGTGCTTTTGACTCATTAGGATCTATATCATAAATAAGGTCTTTTGTGATATCTGCATGGGTAGCAAATATTACAATATCAAAAGAATAATATTTATCATCTATATAAACTTTTATGTCATCGTCTGATCTCACAATTTTTTGTATATCGGTTTTTAACATAATTTTTGCATTTCTGTCCTTAAGTGTTCTCTGGATTTTTGATACATATTTTATTGAACCACCGCTAATAGTCCTCCACTTTTGTTTTGTTGATTCTAGTAGCCTATGATTATTCAAAAAAATCAGAGTTGCAAGAGCTGGGAAATCACCCGCTTTTGATGATTCTTTTATTGACCAGATTGCAGAAAGTGTGGGATATAAGTACCAATTAGCTAGATCTTCGCTTAATTTATTGGCCGACAAAAATTCTGATAAAGTTTCTTCCTTATAAAGATTATTTTTAATAGCATTTTTTGCTACTTTTCTAAATTTGATTATTTGCATCAAAAAACGCCAATATCTTAAGCTAAATATTTTTTTTCTATCAGCAAAAATACCATTAGGGAAGCTACCCTCATACTGTACCTCCCCTGGTATATCTACAGAAAACGACATGTCAGTTGGAACCGAATCAACACCTAACTCCGAAAGTAACTTTATAAAGTTTGGATATTTTGGTGGATTAAAAACCATAAAACCATTGTCGACTGCTATCTTGTTATCTTCTACAAAAATAGTATGCGCATGGCCACCAATGCGGTTATCTTTTTCATAAATGGTGACATCGTGTTCTTTAGATAAATAATATGCACTGACTAGACCAGAGACACCACTACCAATAATTGCTATCTTCATAATATTCTTATTATATCAAAAAACAGCCGAGATGGCTGTGATAATTTTGGTGGACCAAGTAGCGCAGGAACTACTCAATATAATTAATAGATTATGTTATCGGGCAGGCTGTTAATATCGTCCTGATTGTACCATCGCTGTTTGCCATCTTTTGGATAGTCAGAACAAGTCGGGTTATCACCAGATTCTCTTATATAACATGCACCGTTGCCACAATCAGAATTTTTATTACATGATTTATTATCATATTTGCTCGGCCAATAACATATATCATTCGCATCTCCTGGGAGCTGTATACGTAAACCCTTCTGATAGCCAGGCAAACAATTATTTGCTATGCTACCAACTTTAAGAACATAGACTACCACTGCTATAACAATTAAAGAAGTGATAGCTAAAAAGATTATCCTTATGTTTTTATTTTTCATAATTTGATTATATCAAAAAACAGCCGAGATGGCTGTGATAATTTTGGTGGACCCAACAGGTAATCTCAATACTCGGCTTCGCCTGCGCTTCATAGAGCTTCCGCCCTCTGATCGTCGCTACGCTCCTGTCACCCCGCGCGGGGAAAACCTTTTTCCCCGACCCCCTTTTGGTTCGAGTCCTGTCGTTAAAATCAAAGCTAAAATAAAATCGATTGAATTCTTTTTTAAAAAACTCAATCGATTTTATTTTTGGTGGACCCAACAGGACTCGAACCTGCCACCTCCTGCGTGCAAAGCAGGCGCTCTACCAGATGAGCTATGGGCCCACGTCGAAACAGTAAGAAAAAGATATCACAAAGAATCAAAAATTTCAAGATATAATATCTGCCAACTGCTTTGCATATTTAATAGCCTGATTTATCCCCCTATCCTCCGGATATATATCTTCCATTGATATTTTATACATATTTTTATCAATTTTTTGGAATCCTACACGGGTGGGCTTTTTTATTAATACAGGTTGTGCGTAATCACTTACTGAAACGAAATACGAAACTATGTTAGAATCTAAAATTCCAATCTCTTTAAAATATTTTTTGTACTTTTTAAAAATTTCATCATCAGTATTAATATAAGTTATATCTTTTTTATCAATATATTGAGTAAGGTAAAGTACCGTCTTGTTATTATAGTCATTTCTTCCGACTAGGTTTGTATGTTCTATAACGCCCACAAAAGGAATATCCAGTTCTGGAATATTGTTCCAATACCACTTAGTTTGAACATTTTTTAAAACAAGTATTAAATTTATAGCTGCTTTGTATTTTATTTCTTCAACTTTAGCGTTGTTGTATATTTTATTAATCTCTGTGGCGGGGATAGTAAAAAATACATTATCAAAATGATCTCCATTTACCTCGTAGCCACCCTTATTCCTGAAAACTTTTTTAATCGCTACATTGCTTACTATTTTACCGCCATTATTTAAGATTTCTTTAATAATTACTTTTATAAATTTGCTAAAACCACCCTTTGGATAACCTAGAATCTCTTTTCCACTACTGCCAAGTTTTGCATTCAGTCTCCACCAAAACCAAGAAGCCAATATATCTTTTGTATCTTCTCCAAACTTCTTATAAAATAGCGGCCCCCAAATTTTATCCCAGGACTTTTTACCCATATACTTTTTAATAGCAATTTCCGCTTTTAATTTATCAATGCTAGTTAATTTTTTTTTCGAAAGAATATAACCGCCTACTAATAATCTAATTTTCGACAATAAATTAAGTTCAGGAAATTTTAAATAATCACTTATCTTAGAAAATGGTAAAAACTTATTATCAACAAATATACTATTTGAAGATTTATACCATCTTAAATCCTCCGATATTCCTAACTTATCAAAAAGTTCTATAAATTCTTTATCTGAAGGAAATACATGATGATAAAATTTTTCAATTCTTATGCTTTTATCTACTTCTATCGTACTCAAAAGCCCACCCACCTCTTTCTCTTTTTCAAAAACAGTTACATCTAATTTTTTCTTAGATAAATAGTATCCAAGCGACAACCCAGATATACCAGCACCAATTATTGCAACTTTCTTGTTCATAAAAATCCTTTCATTCTATTGTATAATAACTAAAGGGTAAATATGAACATCTCCGAAGAAAACAAAAGATTCTTTGTGCTAGATATTATAAGAGGGCTAGCTGTTTTACTAATGGTTTTAGCGCACTCTGTTTACTTTTTTCACAACGGAACTAACCCCGTAATTTTAGGTCTAGAAAAGATTGGGAATACTTTAGCTTTTACTACTTTTTTAATTGTTTCAGGTGCTTCTACATATATTGCATATCTTAAGAATGTAGACTTAATCGCGGTAAAAAGAAAAAGATTACTAAACCGTGTCTTTGTACTACTATTCTCTTATTACACCCTAGCTATAATAATCGAATCGAAGGCTATTACTTCAGCAGAAGGTCTTGGTGGATTTAAGCAATTTTTCGATATAATTATATTTAAAAATATTCCATCCTATACTCAGTTTATTCCCCCATTTATATTCTTCTCGCTATTTGTTTATTTCTTCCCGAAGTTTTTACAATCAATTTCTACATCTGCTATTAAATCCTTTTTATTTTCTACCTATATATACATAACTGGTATTGCTATAGGGCTTCTTACCTTCCCAGGACCGTTAAACTTTATTAAATTAAATTTAGTAGGCGATCAGGGGGCTTTCCGATTCCCTCTTCTATATTACGCACCAATATTTATATTAGGTACGGTATGGGGATGCTGGCTTACCTGCAAACAACATCAAAAGAATAAAGAAGAAATTTCAAAATTTTTATCTGTTGTCTCGTTATTCGGGATTCTATCAATAATAGCCGTACTTTTAACATCCAATAAAGGGCTTAGCGTCTTTTCACTTAGATGGCCACCATCCATTCCATTTCTACTTATAGGGACATTTTTTACATTTACCCTAGCGACAATTTTATATTGGCTAAAACAATTAAGAAGCTTTCCGTTAGTTAGAGATGTTTTTTTATTACTTGGTCAAAATGCTTATGGGGTTTTCTGGTCACATACGTTAATCATTAGCCTTTTCGCATTATCTGGGGGGTCAAAGGTAGGATCAACAACAATTTTTATATTAATAACTATACTTGTACTAATAATTTCTACCGCTTTAGCAACATTTATACCTTTTAATTTTAAATTTACGCTCACATTTCATAACAAAAATCATGACGAGGAAGATGCATTATTACATTCAGAGCCAATATATCGCATGGGTGATGAATTATATACAGATGCCACAAGAGATATTAAAAAATTAAAAAGTTTCTTCTTCCCCAAACATACGGGCGATCAAACCCAAGAAAGATTAATTAAAAAAAGACATTTCTTGGCCGGAACAATTATAGTAATACTTTTTTCTCTAATAACACTCCCCTCCTTCTCAGAGGAAGCTCAAAAAATATTCTCGCCTCAAAATAGCCCAGATTGGTATAAAGATGACTTTACCTACAGATCAACATTAGAA
>JAAXXA010000868.1 GCA_013334735.1 Bacteroidota bacterium | reverse complement strand
CGAAGAGTGACTGCCTATATAGCGGTCGTCTTCGACAATCTTTTCCTTCCACTACGTTCCATGAAAATCTGCTCTGACTGACCGCTATCTTAGATTCTGTATTTTTGCGTAACATCAGTTATTATTTCAAACCCAAAACTTCAACACCTTGTTTAAAAATAACATCTACAGGTATATTAGAAGATTTTAGCTGATCCAGATTTTTTTGAAGCTCCGGTTTTACTATGCCATATTTTTTTAAAAATTGAGATGCTGCTTCGTAATCAGCATTTCCCTGAAATACAATAATTTTTTCAGCCCATTTGTTTACGGCATCTTTCATTTTAGCAAAGTCAACTTTATATTTTCCTCCGCCTTGTGCGGATGAATATTTAAAAGCTCCTAATTCTTCAAAATAGTTAAAGCACATCATATTTGCTTTACCATGGGCTTCGGCTGCTCCAAAACGAACTGAACGAATCAACCCTGCCATAAATGTAGCATAATTGTCTTCGGGAGTAATGCCGGTAATCATCTTTTTTTCGATAAGTTTAGTTACCAGAAATAAGCCAAGAACATCGGCTTTTGCTTCCTCAAAAGATGAAGAAATATCTTTCATCGCGGTTCTTACAGATCCTTTTCCGTTTATTGTATTTTTTATACCTAAACCATGACCTACTTCGTGAAACATAGTGTTATTAAAGAACGCGTCAAATTTGATATAACTCAGTTGTGAGGAATCTATAAGTTTTTTAGCTATGGGCATAAGAATATTATCGAATTTGGCTTTCATAGCGTTTTTTAACTGAATTCTTCTTGAACCTTTTTTTAACTGAACTTTTTCGTCGTTAGGTAAATTGATTGCAATCGTTTTTCCCCCGCTATTGGCATCTCCCGCGTAGTAAATTATATCATAAACTCCTAAATCGGAGCTGGAGCCCGGAACTTCTTTTTTGTACTTTTCGTTAACAGGAAGGGCTTTTTGAAGTTCGGGTAAAGTTGCAACAAATTTATCAAGTTTTTTGCTCCACTCCTTATCCTTTACTAATATTACAGCTTCCTGAGCTGCTTTATATTCATATAATCCATCTTCGTAATTTTCTATCGGACCTACTACAAAATCAATTGTATTGGTTTTCATATCCATCCATGCAATGTCGCTTTCGTAATAATCGTCAGTTAACAAGGCTTTTGAACGTAATTTTAAATATTTTTTTAAGCCTGAGTCTTCAGCTAAATCAGATGCTTTCAAAAGTAATTCGGCAGCTTTATTTATTTTTTCTTTGTAAGCATCATGATACCAAACTACTTTTAATTTCCCTTCTTTATCTCTTCTTAATAAGGTATAAAGACTGGCTTTATTTTTATCTTTAAATTTTTCAAATTCTTCTTTCGGCATATCCTTGGGGTAGAAATTTGCCCCAAGCGGTTTTTTGCCGGTTCCTTCAATAATTTCTTTGTTGTTGCTTAACCTTTCCCACGGACCGTAATTAATTTCAACATATTTTTTAGTATTTTCATCTTTGATGCTATTTAAGAGAGAATCTTTATTCCCGTAAGTTTGCATCCAAAAAATATCGTCCATAATTTTTGAAATATCAATCAATAATGGAATCATTTGTTTTTCTTTTTCTGTTAACTTACTAAGATCCGTTTTAAGT
>JAAXXA010000867.1 GCA_013334735.1 Bacteroidota bacterium | reverse complement strand
TTTCAGGGAAGAATTTGAGGCACACGTAATTCAAAAAAAATGTATGTTTAAAAAATGATAAAAGTAACAATTGATAATATAGAAATTGAAGTCGAACCGGGCACAACCATTCTTAATGCTGCACGAATTATAGGCGGGGATATTGTTCCTCCTGCTATGTGTTATTATTCCAAATTAAAAGGCAGCGGAGGGAAGTGCAGAACATGTCTGGTTAAGGTTTCACAGGGTTCTTCAAAAGATCCTCGTCCGATGCCCAAATTAGTTCCTTCATGTTCCACGGTTGTACAGGATGGAATGGTAGTTCAAAATATTACTTCACCCGAAGTACTTGAAGCAAGAAAAGCAATTGTTGAATTTTTACTTATAAATCATCCTCTCGATTGCCCTATCTGTGATCAAGCCGGTGAATGCGACCTTCAGAATCTTTCGTATAAACACGGACTTTCAGAAACCCGATACGAAGAAGAAAGAAGAACTTTTGAAGAAATAAATATTGGTGATTTAATAAAATTACATAAAACACGCTGTATCCTTTGTTATCGTTGCGTTTATGTTGCAGACCAGCTTACGGGAAAGAGAATACATGGAGTAATTGATAGGGGCGACAGAGCAGAAATAAGTACTTATATTAAAAATGCTATTGATAATGATTTTTCAGGAAATATGATTGATGTTTGCCCTGTGGGCGCTTTAACAGATAACACTTTCAGGTTTAAAAGCCGCGTTTGGTTTACAAAACCATACAACGCTCACCGGAACTGTGATAAATGCACCGGAAAAGTAATGTTATGGAGGCGCGGAAATAAAATATTGAGAGTTACCGGAAGAAAAGATAATTATGGTGAAGTTAAAGATTTCATTTGTAACGAATGCAGGTTTGAAAAAAAACAACTTAACGACTGGTCAATCGAAGAACCAGCCAATATTGACAGAGCTTCGGTAATTTCGCAGAATCATTATCAAAACATCAACAAACTAATGTAATCTATCCATAATGTAAAGTATTTATACCATTTTAGATTTACGATTTTTGATTTTAGATTGAAAAACTATTTCTTAAATCATAAATCTAAACTCTAAAATTTAAAAATATTACAATTTATATAAATGCACTTATTAAAGATATAAGCTCTAATATGGAATTAACTGAAATACTGTTTAAAACAATATTACTTTTTATTATCTTTTTAATTACGCTTCTGATAGCTATGTATTCTACATGGGCTGAAAGAAAAATTGCCGCATATATTCAGGATAGACGGGGCCCTAGCAGGGCAGGACCTTTCGGCATTCTTCAACCTTTAGCCGATGGTATTAAGATGTTTATGAAAGAAGAAATTATTCCATTTTCGGCAAATAAAACTCTTTTTATTTTGGGACCATGTATTGCCATGACCACAGCATGTCTTACAGGAGTAGTAATTCCATGGGGAGGCGAACTTTCAATAGGAGGTATGAATTTTTCTCTTCAGATTACCGATCTTAACATAGGAGTGCTTTACATTTTTGCAATGGTATCTATCGGTGTTTATGGTATAATGATAGGTGGCTGGGCTTCAAACAACAAATATTCTTTAATTGGCGCTATCAGGGCGGCATCTCAGATGATCAGTTACGAACTGGCAATGGCGCTGGCTATT
>JAAXXA010000259.1 GCA_013334735.1 Bacteroidota bacterium | reverse complement strand
CCTATATGTGCCGATGCATAAGAGCAATAGCGATTCTATCTGGGTTAGCTGGGCGCTTGCTTTTAATGATTTATCAATGCCGCGTTTTGCCGCCGGTATAAATCTAATTACAGATTATACAAAAAATTTTATTTTTAAAAGACTTGGTTCTTATACTGTTGACAGAGAAGAAAAAAGAAATTTTTTATATATGGAAGTTTTAAAACAATATTCATCTTTTCTTTTAGAAAACGGAATTAATTCCCTGATCTTTGCCGAGGGCACACGCAGCAGAAACGGAGCTATTGGTAATTTACACACAGGACTTTTAGATACCGCTTTAAATGTGCCTATTTTAAAAAAATATAATATAGTGATTGTTCCAATGGCTTTGTCGTACGAAAGCGTTCCTGAAGATAATTATTTTTGTAAATATAACACTAAAGTATGGGCGATGGATTATATTTCGAAAATAAAAAAAGTTTATATTAATTTTTGCGATCCTATTAATATCGATAATTCTTTATATTCGGAAGATTCTATAAAATCATTATCTGATAATATTGTAAATTCATGGAAGCAAAATGTAAAAATACTTCCCAATCATATTTTTTGTAAAGTAATTAAAGATAATTCTTACAAAATTGAAAAAACTAAATTAGTTGAATTAACTCAGCAAACCTTGGATAAAATAAAAGGTGATATTTTAACAACTGATGTAGAAAGAATTATTAAAGAAGGCAAAAAATTTCTAATATGGAAAAAAGCAATTACCGAAGATGAACAATATATACATGTGGTTAGTGATAAAATTATTGATTATTATGGCAATATGATCCCTTGATAATATGAGCAAAGCTAAGTGTTTAATATTTTCACTTACCCTCCCTCTCACCTATCGCAAATCTAACATTAACAAGCCAACGAGATGATTTCAAGAAATATTTTTGTTGGTTTACTAATGTCGATAGCCTTTCAAAATCGTTAAAAAACACTTTAATTTAATATGATATTTTTGAATGTTTATCGATATTTATCATTTTTCATATACCTGCTATTGGGTATATAAGCATACCTGTTTCAGGGGATTTAAAATGGTTTTGATATGTTTTAATTTTGCATAATTAATTTAAAAATTAAAATTATGAAAACAAAAAAAACATTATTAATCGCAAGAATCATTGTATTTGTCTTTATCGCTTTCTATTTTCAACTTTCAACTTTTAACTGTTATGCTCATGGCTTATCCAATAGCGCTACCGGAACTGCAGCCAATTCACCGGCTGCTGCATTAATAGCGCCTGTTGCCAATGCAGGCAGCGGAGCCACAGAAACACAAATAACAGTTAACTGGAGTGCATCATCTGGAGCAGATCATTACCATCTTGATGTTTCAACCAGTATTGGTTTTGCAAGTTTTTTAACAGGTTTAAACAATTATGATGCAGGTAATGTAACCTCCTATAATGTAACAGGATTAACTTGTGGAACAACTTATTTCTATCGTGTAAAAGCAGAAAATTCTTGTAACACAAGTCCTAATTCCAACTTAATTGCTTACGCAACCTCACCCTGTTTTTTCTGCGGAACATCAACAGTAAATGATATTGACGGTAATACATACAACACCGTAAGTATAGGTAGCCAATGCTGGTTAAAAGAAAACATGCATACTACAAAATATCCTGATGGCGCTTCCATTACAAAAGGTACTACATGGAATTATTACGACGTTGCATTATACAGTTGTCCTCCGAATGTAAGTAATAATGGGGAAGATTGTAACGCAGCAGCCTCTCTTGGTCTTTTGTATCAATGGTCAGCAGCTATGTATGGTTCAACAACGCCGGGAGCACAGGGAATATGTCCTGCTGGTTGGCACGTTCCTACAGATGCAGAATGGTGTACTATGGAAAACACGGTAGAAGCCGGAACGGATGCAAGTTGTAATACAACAGGACAAAGGGGAGTAAATACAGGTAGTAAAATAACTGCTGATGTAGCAGATCAAAGCTGGAATACATACACAAATGGACTAAGAACCGGTACCGGCTTTAATAATACTTCAGGGTTAAATATAGGTCCTTCTGGTACACGAGATGATGGTGGTTCATATATGAATAGAGGGTTGAGCATGTATTTGTGGACTTCTAACGTAAAAGATTCGGAAAATAAGTGGAATCGGTTTTTAACATACTCAAGCACCAAGATCAATAGGAGTTTCAAATGGCAGGGAAACGGATGCTCGGTGCGGTGCATAAAGGACTAATTAATTGCGTGTATAAAAGCAAACGGTATTAATCAATTTTAATACCCACTTTCAAGGATGTAAATGTACCCGCTATCAGGTATATAAAAATCCCTGTTTCAGGGGATTTACAATGGTTTTAATATGTTTTAATTTTGCAGAATTAATTAAAATAATAATTATGAAAACAAAAAAAACATTTTTAATCGCAAGAATCATTGTATTTGTCTTTATCGCTTTCAACTTTCAACTTTTAACTGTTAACTGTTATGCACAGATTGGAGGCGCTGCCATAAACTCCACAGGCTCTCCTGCCAATAGTTCGGCAATGCTTGATGTAAGCGCTACAAACCAAGGGATACGAATACCGAGGGTAAAATTATTAAGCTCAACGGATGTTTCAACTATACAAAATCCTGTAAACAGTTTATTGGTATTCGATTCTGTACCTGCAGGGGATATTACAGTTGCAGGATTTTATTACTGGGATACAACTGCAACTCCTAAACATTGGGTGAAACTTGCAACAGGATCAGGAACCTCATGGCAAACAACAGGTAATACGGGAACAAATTCGGGAACTAATTTTATTGGAACAACAGATAATTTTTCTCTTGGCTTCCGCACCAATAACACCAAAAGAATGATTATTGATTCATTAGGAAAAGTAGGAATAGGTACTGTTACTCCATCTGAGAAGTTTCAGCTTAATGGTGGTAATTTCCTTCAAACGGTTAATTCCGTTCCTGTAATCAAAGGCAGCATACAGGACAATAATAAATTTTATGGAAGTCAGGGTGTTTATGTTTCGGGTAAATATGCTTACGTTACTGATTATGGGCACAATCTTCTTAATGTAGTTGATATCTCTAACCCAACATCACCAAGTATAACAGGATCAATCAATGATAACACCAATCTCGGAACTGCATATTCTGTTTATGTTTCTGGCAAGTATGCTTATGTAACTGCGACTAATCGCTCACGCGTAACTATTGTTGATATTTCAAACCCTTATGCTCCCTCTATAACAGGTTCAATAACTGATGCCACTTTAAATTATCCTTATGGTATTTATGTTTCCGGAAAATACGCTTATGTAACAAGTGAAACCGACAATAACAACCGTTTAACTATAATTGACATTTCAAATCCTGTTTCTCCAATTATAGCAGGATCTATTTTGGATAATACAAAATTATATGGGGCAAGAAATGTTTATATTTCCGGTAAATATGCTTATGTTGCCGCCTTACGAAGTAATAGTCTGACTGTGGTTGATATTTCTAATCCGGCTTCTCCTGTAATTACAGGTACAATTCAGGATGCGACTAATTTGTATTATCCGATTGATGTAAAAGTATCCGGTAAATATGCTTATGTGGCATGCTGTGTAGGCAATCGGTTAACAGTGGTTAATATTTCTAATCCTGCTTCTCCTGTAATTGCAGGTTCAATTCAGGATGCAACTTACTTAAATGATATTTGGCAATTAAGTGTGAGTGGTAAATATGCTTATACTGTTTCACGTACAAATAACAGGCTCACCGTGGTTGACATTTCAAATTCTTCGTCACCGGTAGTCGCAACTTCAATTCAGGATAATAATAACCTTTTTTATCCTCAGGCTCTTTTTGTTTCGGGTAAATATGCATATGTGCCCGCGGGATATGATAATAATTGCCGTTTTACCATAGTGGATATTTCGGGCATTGATGCCCCGTCTGCATCAATCGGTAATGTTTCAACATCAAATATAACAGTTACTGAAAATGGCGATATCGGTAATAATTTATACATTCGTAACGGTTTGAATGTTGGAGCCGGTGGTATAATGACAGATGGAAGTTTAACTGCAACCGGCTTCAAAATGTCCACAGGCGCAGCGATTAATTATGTTTTAACTTCTAATGCTAATGGTGTAGGAACATGGGGCGCCTTACCTTCCGTTGTTGATGCTACTGCTTGGCATTTAACTGGTAATACAAGTATTGATTCTACAAATAATTATATAGGTTCAACCGATGCAACTGGTTCGCATCCTTTGAGAATTAAAACAAGGAACATTGATAGAATGATTGTTTCAAGTAACGGGAACGTGGGTATTGGAACAACCACGCCTGAGTTTAAATTTACACTTGACAAAGGTGCTGCTACACCTGATGGCGGAATGCTTGCAATAGGAACTTATGGTTCAGGAACAACTTTAACAACAACTGGAGCCGGTACAAGATTAATATGGTATCCGAAAAAAGCCGCTTTTAGAGCGGGATATGTAGATGGTACTCAATGGAATGTTGCAAATATTGGAAATTATTCTTTTGCTTCGGGATATAACACAATCGCTAGTGGGCAATTTTCTAATGCAATGGGAGGGTATGCCACCGCAAGTGGAATCTATTCAACTGCAATGGGATATTATGCAACCGCTAGTGGACAGTATTCAACAGCAATGGGATATGGGGCAACGGCTAGCGGATATTATAGTTCTGTTGCTATGGGAAGCAATGCACAAGCCAATGGTTGGGGATCAATCGCAATTGGTTATGAACCCGAAGTATCTGCTAATACAGGTTATGGTTCAGTAGCAATTGGCTACAATGTTTCTGTTGGTGCAAACAGTGGACATGCTTCAATGATTTTAGGTGCAGGAGTAAGTAGTTATATAAAATTAGTCAATAATATTTCAAACTCTTTAATGGTTGGTTTTAACTCCACAATTCCTACTTTGTTTGTTGGACCCAGTAGTGGGGCAGGAACCACAGGAAATGTAGGTATCGGAACATCCTCTCCTGCTTCATCGGCAGCACTTGAGGTAAAATCAGATAATACTTCAAATGCC
>JAAXXA010000258.1 GCA_013334735.1 Bacteroidota bacterium | reverse complement strand
GGAGATGTTTTTTAAGAAAAGACTCATATTGTAATACTATGTGAATGAGTTAAATTTATACTTTTTAGCAATGGTAATCGGTAAATGTAAGTAATCGGTAATCAGTGTGAAGACATCCGATAACCGGTCACCGATTACTGATTACCAAATATACAAATTTATCCCGTTTTCAGTATAATTTGACTTTCAGTGATTTTAGCATTAATCAAACCTGCGTTTGAAAAACCAATATTCATAAATAGAAAGACTTAATGTTAGTCTTCCGAAATTTTCTTTGATAAGGTTATCTTTTGTAGTGCCTCTTTGTCCTATTTCAAAACCAAGATTTATTGAAGTTTTTGAACGTTTGAGAGGCAAGCCAAAACCAAAACTAAAAGCTACTTCGGTAAGTTGATTATTGCGAAGTTGCAAATATGTTTTATTATACCTTCCTCCAATACGATAATGTATTTTTTTGAAATAAGATGAAGATATAGAATTTTTAGGTGTGAACTCCCCGCCAAATGAAGCCATCCACGTATTTTTTAAAGAATCTTTTTCGCCAAAAGAAGAATATTTTTCCCAATTTTGAGTTTGAAAATCTACGCCAAACAGCCAGCTATCAGGCTTGCCAATAGTTATACCGCCTCCTAAGCCAAGGGGAAGAGTAACACTTCCTTTTGAACCAAGTGGTTTTATGATTGTATCTTTTATTGTTTCTTCACTGTTTGATGCAAAAAAATGATAAGCCAAAGTATCTTGCTTTGCCGAAAGTTTAGCCGGTGTATTAAGAACAAAACCTGCTACCATTTTTAAATTGCTTCCCAATGATTTTTCATACTGAATACCATAATTTAAAAGCAGATCGCTAACTATTGTTGAATTCTTTATACGAAGATTCAGAAAATTTACAGAATCAGGAAAAGAAACAGTGCGGGTTTTATTTAAGTAACCAAATAAATAAGAAGCATTAAAACCCAGCGATAATCCTTTGAAAGGTTCAAAGGAGTTACCAAAATAAAATTGACTAAGCCCGCCATCGCCCTCGTACAAATAATTTATATTACCAACATTAGTTTTATTATCGCTGTCGGATATTTTATACCCAACACTACTGTATGGTAAAAGTCCGGCGCTAGCGCCCCACCATTTTGTAACAGGAAACCCCATTACAATATATCCAAGCGAAGTGTAATTTGATTTTTGACTTGTGCTATTTGACGAAATCTGTGTAAAACGGCTGTTTATCCCTGTTTCAAAAACAAACGAAGCTGTATCAAAAACTGTATATGAAGCAGGATTTGTATAATTAACACTACTTGAATTTCTATATCCAAAAGAAATACCTCCAATGGATAAATTCCTTTGACATTTGTCGTTTTGAAGATCTCCTATACCATATCTTGAGTATGGAGAGCTTATTCTTGTTTGCGCAAAGCTATTAAACATAAGCATTGTAGCAATACAAATTATAAAAAGTTTTCTATTGTTCATTGTAATCTAATATTTCATTTAATCCTATTAAAACAAGTTCGGGTACTGCAAAGATGCTATTTTTTAACCGATCAGCCAAAAACTTTGCATCTCCTCCGCAGATAATTGTCCTTAGCGGTTTATATAAACCCTTATACTTGTCAATTATAGCGTCTGTTTCGGCACATAAACCATTAATAACTCCCGAAAGAATAGATGTTTCTGTATCGGTACCAATAAGTTCACTATAATTTGTAAGAGAAACTAACGGAAGTTTTGCGGTAAAAGTATGTAATGATTTAAAACGCATTAAAAAACCGGGTGAAATACTACCCCCCTTGTATTCACCCTTTATCGAAACCATATCAAAAGTTATACATGTGCCCGCATCAATAACAAGAATATTTTCTTCTGGGTATAGCGAATGAGCAGCAATAACACCTGCCAGACGGTCTTTCCCAAGTGTGTCGGGACTTTTATATAGATTATTAATAGGAATGGCGGTAGTTTCAGAAAGCTCAATCAAGTGAAAATTATTTTTTAAAATTTCAATAACTTTTGCGGAAACTTTTCCGACTGATGAAAGAATAATGTTTGAAATTCCAGGGTGTTTTATTTTTGTGCTTTCGATCCATTCAACAGAAAGTTCAGGAAACACGATAACTTCAACAAGTTTTTTATTTTCAAAAAAACCTGCTTTAACTTGTGTGTTACCTATGTCGAGGACTAATTTCATAAAATACACTTGGTTTTAAATCAATTCCCAATAACCACCTTTGTCGGGACCTATACGTTTTATTTTGTTTTCACTTTTAAGTTTTTGAATTTGCCATTCCACGCCTCTACGACTCAATCCCGTTTTTTGCTGCAATTCTTTAATGCTTATGTTGGGATTGTTTTTGATGAATAAAATAATTTTCTCCACAGTTTTCTCCACAGTTTTCTCCACAGTCGTCTTTCCAATGTTGTTTGTATTCGATGAGTTGCGTTTCCAATTGTTGTTATGTTTCGTTGCGATGTACCTTTAATGGTATTATTTTTATTTTTTTTTTACAAATATTTTGCGGCTCTGCCGCTAAAAAAGATCTTAAAAGCAGCTTATATTTGCATTTTTTACAATATAGATTAATTAGTGCATATTTAATTTCTGATGCGAAAAGCTCTATTCGAGTCTTGTTAGCGTGCACTTCGACTAGTTCGGCTCCGCTCACTACAAGTCCGCTCAGCGACCGTTTTTTTTACAAGCATTATTTCTGCGAATACAACTCTACAATCTTAATAATTACATCAACCGCTTTCACCATGCTTTCCAAAGGAACGTATTCATATTTTCCGTGAAAATTATGTCCTCCTGCAAAAATGTTCGGGCAAGGAAGATCCATATACGAAAGTCTTGCGCCATCGGTACCACCGCGTATAGGAACAACTTTAGGAACAACTCCAACTAATTCCATTGCTTTTTTGGCAGTTTCAACCACATGAAATACTTTTTCAACCTGTTCTTTCATATTGTAATACTGATCTTTTAATTCCAAAACAACAGTGTTTTCGCGGTATTTCTTGTTTAAATAATCAACGGTTTGCTGAATGAAAACTTTTTTTGCTTCAAATTTTGTTCTGTCGTGATCACGGATAATATATTGTATGCTGGCATTTTCCACAGTACCTTCCATTTTGATCAGATGATAAAAACCTTCGTAATCCTGTGTAAATTCTGGCCTTTCATTAACAGGTAACATCCCGTTGAACTCCATCGCAATAATCATTGCATTTATCATTTTATCTTTTGCATAACCTGGATGAATGTTTCTTCCGTTAAAAATAACTTTAGCATGAGCTGCATTGAAATTTTCAAATTCAAGCTCGCCAATACCGCCACCATCTAAGGTATAAGCAAATTCTGCATCAAACTTTTTAACATCAAATTTATCAACACCGCGACCTATTTCTTCATCTGGTGTGAAACCAACTTTTATATTTCCATGTTTTATTTCGGGATGTTTAACCAAATAATCAATGGCAGTGATAATTTCGGCAGCGCCTGCTTTATCGTCAGCGCCAAGCAATGTAGTGCCATCGGATGTAATAATGGTTTGTCCTTTATATTCTAATAATTCAGGAAATTCTTTTATGTTAAGAACAACATTATTTTTTTTATCAAGAACAATGTCTTTCCCGTTATAATTTTCTAATATTTGTGGTTTAACATTTACTCCGGGCATATCGGGACTTGTATCCATGTGTGCTATGAAACCGATATTCGGTATCTTTTTATCAGTGTTGGCGGGCAATGTAGCCATCAAATAACAATTCTCGTCAAGAGAAATATCTTTAAGTCCTAAAGCAATTAGTTCATCCTGTAAAACCTTAGCAAGTTCAAATTGTTTTGAAGTACTTGGACAAGTTTCCGAATTTTCGTCAGATTGAGTGTCAATCTTTACATACTTTAGAAAGCGGTTTAGAATTTCGTTTTTCATAGTTTTTGTTTTTTATTTTCTACTAAAGAAACAACAAAATAGAACGCTGATGACGCCGATATTTATGATTTACACAGATTTTTTCAGCGCATTTCTGCGGGAACAATTATATTTTGTACTTTGACGTAAAAGTAATTAAAACTTCTATTTATTCTTCTTTCTTTTTTTATAACTAATCATATATTTTGATGGTAGTAAGATAATCTTATTCATATCAAGTTTGATATTTAAAGGTAAATAAAAAGTAATATCAGTAGCTTTTCCATTAATTAATGCAGGACTCCATAAGGGCATTGCGTTAATTACTTTTTCTATATTATCAGGTAAATGTCCTGATCGAAATAAAATATCTTGTTCCGAAGGAGATGCACCAGCTAAACCTACAACAGAAACTTTTCCAATAGTATCAATTTTTAATTCAAAAAGAAAAGGAATATTGATATTTCCATAATCGTTATAATAAATAATTGGATATACGCGAATATTTTCTTCAAAGTATTGGTACAAATTTGCTAATCCATCACGGAATTTAGGCGGACTGTTTACTGTGGCAGGATAAATAATTCCATTTTCTTCGATGTAACCATTTTTATTTATTTTCATTCCATAAATATTTGCACGCGATGTATCTTTCCATTTAAAATATTCTTTGTGCAAAATTATATTTAATGCGATTTGGAAATTCTTGTAATCCATCGATTTTAATGGAATGCTGTATTTAAAATTTAGATTAACATCTTTTTGTAAAAGAAAAGAAAAGCCCGTAAAACATTCAAATTGAGAATTATATTTGCTAATTATATTTTCCTTCCTTGTCCCAATAATAGGATTGAAACTTGGGATTATAAGCTGCGATTTTAATAGTTGGGAATATTGTCCGCCAATTTGAAAATTTAAAAAACTATTCAATCTGATTTGAGGAGTAATTTGAAAATCAATATAAGAATTCCTAAATTTGTAAATAGGTGAAATATGATTTGCTCCTCTGTATGAATATTGTGCTGCTATGTTTATTCCTATACCTTTAATTATTCCTTTAGTAATTGATATCCCAATAAGAGGATAAAAAACATTTGTTGTTTCACTCGAATCGTTTTTAAGTTTAGATATGTTACATCCAGGGCTTAATGCAAAATTTACAGGCGTAATTA
>JAAXXA010000257.1 GCA_013334735.1 Bacteroidota bacterium | reverse complement strand
AAAACAACGTCAAAAGCAGTTTCTCCAAAATAACGATAGGTCTTGCTTCACCCGAAGCAATTCTTGAACGTTCAAGTGGCGAAGTATTGAAACCTGAAACAATCAATTACAGAACATATAAACCCGAACGTGACGGTTTATTTTGTGAAAGAATTTTTGGACCAGTAAAAGACTGGGAATGTCATTGCGGAAAATACAAAAGAATAAGATACAAAGGTATTGTATGCGACAGATGTGGTGTTGAAGTTACAGAAAAAAAAGTCAGAAGAGAAAGAATGGGACATATACAATTAATTGTACCTGTTGCACATATCTGGTTCTTCCGTTCATTACCTAATAAAATTGGTTATTTGATAGGACTTCCTACAAAAAAGCTTGATTCAATAATTTATTATGAAAAATATGTTGTAATAAATGCCGGAATTAAACAGGCTGATGGTCTGAATTATCTTGATTTTTTAACAGAAGAAGAATATTTTAATATTATTGAGAACCTTCCTAAAGAAAACCAATTACTTGATGACGAAGATCCCAATAAATTCATAGCAAAAATGGGAGCAGATGCTTTGCATGATCTGCTTGCACGTTTAGATCTTGATACCCTTTCTTATGATTTACGGCATAAGGCAAATAATGAAACTTCGCAACAAAGAAAACAAGAAGCCTTAAAACGTTTGCAGGTTGTTGAAGCTTTTAGGGAAGCAAATAAAAGGATTGAAAATAAACCGGAATGGATGATAGTGAAAGTTGTTCCTGTAATTCCACCCGAATTAAGACCTCTTGTACCCTTGGATGGAGGCAGATTTGCAACATCCGACCTGAATGATTTGTACAGAAGGGTTATCATACGTAACAATCGTTTAAAAAGACTTATAGAAATCAAAGCACCGGATGTAATTCTTCGTAATGAAAAAAGAATGCTTCAGGAAGCCGTTGATTCATTGTTTGATAATTCCAGAAAAGTAAATGCTGTAAAAACAGAATCTAACAGAGCGCTTAAATCACTTAGCGATAGCTTAAAAGGAAAACAAGGTCGTTTCCGTCAAAACCTATTAGGAAAAAGAGTTGATTATTCAGCTCGTTCGGTAATTGTTGTAGGACCTGATTTAAAATTACACGAATGTGGAATTCCTAAAGATATGGCTTCTGAACTTTTCAAACCTTTTATTATAAGAAAAATGTTGGAAAGAGGGATTGTAAAGACTGTTAAATCTGCAAAAAAGATAGTTGACAGAAAAGATCCTGTAGTTTGGGATATTCTTGAAAGCGTTTTGAAAGGTCATCCTGTAATGCTTAACCGTGCTCCTACATTGCACCGTTTAGGTATTCAGGCATTTCAACCAAAATTGATAGAAGGAAAAGCAATACAGTTACATCCACTTGTTTGTACAGCTTTTAATGCTGACTTTGATGGAGACCAAATGGCTGTTCACGTACCTCTTGGATCGGCAGCAATATTGGAAGCTCAATTGCTAATGCTTGCATCTCATAATATTCTGAATCCTGCCAATGGCGCACCTATTACAGTACCTTCTCAGGATATGGTATTAGGACTTTATTATATGACTAAAGGACGTAAGAGTCTTCCTGAACATATTGTAAAAGGTGAAGGAGGTATTTTTTATTCGCCGGAAGAAGTTATTATCGCGTATAATGAGCAAAAACTTGACTTGCATGCCTATATAAAGGTTAAAGTTGAAGATAAAGGAGAAAAAAAGTTAATTGAAACTACCACGGGACGTGTATTATTTAATATTGTTGTTCCAAAAGAATATGGTTATATCAACGAACTTTTAACAAAAAAATCGCTCAGAGATATTATCGGAAGTATTTTAAAAAAGACCGGAGTAAAAGCAACAGCAAAATTTTTAGATGATATAAAAGATCTTGGTTTCAAAATGGCTTTCAAAGGTTGTTTGTCATTTAAATTAAGCGATGTTGTAATTCCTGAAGTTAAAGTAAAATTGGTAGAACAAGCCAATGGTGAAGTTGACGAAGTGATGAATAACTATAATATGGGATTTATCACTAACAATGAGCGATACAATCAAATAATTGATATCTGGACACATACAAACTCCAAGTTGACACAGGCTTTGATGGAGAGATTATCAAAGGAAAAACAAGGATTCAATCCAGTTTATATGATGCTTGATTCAGGCGCCCGTGGATCAAAAGAACAAATCCGTCAGCTTTGCGGGATGAGAGGTTTGATGGCAAAGCCACAAAAATCAGGCGCTACCGGAGGTGAAATTATTGAAAACCCTATTCTTTCTAACTTTAAAGAAGGTTTATCAATTCTTGAGTATTTTATTTCGACGCACGGTGCACGTAAAGGTTTGGCAGATACTGCTCTTAAAACAGCCGATGCCGGTTATCTAACCCGCCGTTTGGTTGATGTTTCTCAAGATGTTGTTATTAATGAAGAAGATTGCGGAACTCTAAGAGGTCTTACTTCGACAGCGTTAAAAAATAATGAGGACATTGTTGAAAGTCTTTCTGACAGGATACTAGGCAGAACTTCATTACATGATATATATAATCCGCTTACAGGCGAATTAATAATTGCTGCCGGTAATGAACTTACCGAAGAAATTTGCAAAGAGATTGAAAATTCACCAATAGAATCAGTTGAAATACGTTCCGTTCTTACTTGTGAATCAAGACAGGGAGTATGCGCAAAATGTTACGGTAGAAATCTTGCAACCGGTTACATGGTTCAGAAAGGTGAAGCTGTTGGTGTTATTGCAGCTCAATCAATCGGTGAACCGGGTACACAGCTTACTCTTCGTACATTCCACGTTGGAGGTGTTGCCGGTGTGAACATTGCTTCATCTTCAAAAGTTGAAGCTAAATATGATGGTATTCTCGAAATTGATGAATTGCGTTATATCGAATTTGAAAATTCAAGTAAAGAAAAATATGATGTAGTTATTGGTCGTTCTGCCGAAATGAGAATTATTGATAAGAACACAAAGATCAATTTAACTACAAATCAGATTCCTTATGGATCACGTTTATTTTTCAAAAATGGCGAAATGGTAAAGAAGGGTGATACAATTTGTGATTGGGATCCATTTAATGCTGTAATTTTATCGGAATATAACGGTAAAGTTGAGTTCGAAAATATTATTGAAAATATAACTTTTCATGTTGAATCAGACGAACAAACAGGATACAATGAAAAAGTTATAATTGAAAGTCGTGATAAAACAAGAAATCCGGCAATAAATATTTTAAATTCTGCTAAAGAAATCATAAAAACGTATGATATTCCGGTAGGATCGCATATCACTGTGAATGATGGAGATAAAATAAAAGCAGGTTTCATTCTTGTTAAAATACCAAGAACCGTTGGAAAAGCCGGCGATATCACAGGAGGCTTACCTCGTGTAACCGAATTGTTTGAAGCCCGTAATCCATCGGATCCCGCAGTTGTTTCGGAAATAGATGGTGTTGTTGCCTTTACAAAAAAGATAAAAAGAGGAAACCGTGAAATTCTTATTACATCTAAAACAGGTGAAGAAAAACGTTACCTCATTCCTTTGACAAAGCAAATTCTTGCTCAGGAAAACGATTACGTAAGAGCAGGTACGCCTTTATCAGATGGCGCAGTAACTCCTTCCGATATTCTTTCAATAAAAGGACCCACAAAGGTTCAGGAATATTTGGTTAATGAGGTGCAGGAAGTTTACCGTTTACAAGGTGTTAAAATAAATGATAAGCATTTTGAAGTTATCGTGCGCCAAATGATGCGTAAGGTTCAAATTATTGACCCTGGTGACACAAAATTCCTTGAAGGTGAAATTGCAAATAAAGCCGATTTCAATGATGAAAATGATTGGATATTTGGGAAAAAAGTTGTTATTGATGCAGGAGATTCAACAAATATGAAGCTTGGACAGATTATCACTGCCAGAAAATTAAGAGATGAAAACTCATCACTTAAACGCAAGGATAAAAAAACTGTTGAAGCACGTGATGTTGTTCCTGCAACTTCAAGCCAGATACTTCAGGGAATTACAAGAGCTTCTTTACAAACCAGAAGTTGGTTATCAGCTGCTTCATTCCAGGAAACAACAAAGGTTCTTACAGATGCTGCTATTAACGGAAAAGATGACTTCCTAAAGGGTTTGAAAGAAAATGTGCTTGTTGGACATCTTATACCTGCCGGAACAGGATTAAGAGAATACGATAATATCATTGTTGGCTCAATGGAAGAATATCAAAGCTTAGTGGCTTCAAAAGAAGCTATTGCTGAATAATATATTTCAGATTTTAAAAACCACAAATTCGTTTATATGAATTTGTGGTTTTTTTTTATCTTTAAAGAAATAAATGAAAAATATTGTGTAAGTTTGATTTTAAAATCTAAAAAAAATAACCATTATGGCTGATGAACAAAATATCCAGAACCAAATAAATATTGAATTACCTGAGGATGTAGCCGAAGGAATATATTCAAATTTAGCAATAATCACACATTCCAATTCGGAATTTGTAATTGATTTTATAAAAATGCTTCCCGGTACTCCAAAAGCAAAAGTAAAATCAAGAATTATTTTAACTCCACAACATGCCAAAAGGCTTATGGTTGCGCTAAAAGAAAATATTGTGAAATTTGAAAGCGCTCATGGTCAAATAAAAGTAGAAGAGTTTTCGGCTTTTCCAATGAATTTTGGAGGACCAATACCACAGGCTTAAAAAAGTGCCTAAAGTACTTGGAGTTTGGAGTGCCTAAAGTACTTGGAACTTATCTGTAATGTATAAAGTTTTTTGATTTAAGAACAAGGAACACCGATTTGTGATTTTAAAAGTACTTGGAAATCATAAATCAAAAATAGTTAACTTAGCGTAGTGTTTTCGTGAACACCTTAAAAAACTACTAATTTGTGAGTAATCCTTGTTCATAAATAAGTTATTTTAAACTTTATTCTTGAATATACCGTAGAAACTTACTTTTGTTATAATTAATAAGTTTTCTTTAGTTCAATTATAGTTATTTCTGGTGTCATTCCAATTCTTCCCGGGAATCCAAGGAAGCCAAAACCTCTGTTTACATATAAATACTGGGAGCCATAAT
>JAAXXA010000866.1 GCA_013334735.1 Bacteroidota bacterium | reverse complement strand
ATAATTATACAAGAAGCGTAAATCAGAAATTGTACGATGCGTCCTATTATTATACTTCCGGCGGTTGGGATCATGACCTTAATGTTCCTGTTACTTCCGGTAAATATTATACATTTATTACTTCAAAAAATGTTTCTTCAAATAATAATATTTCAATACTTGAAACAAACTTCCAACCTGCATCAATAGTTGCTGTTGGTCGTGTTCCGGCAGGAAATCCTTCGCAAAATGTACCTGTTTCTGTAACTGCAAAACTGAATAATCCGAAAAATCCATCCGAAAAAATTTATGTTCGTTGGACAAAAGATAACTGGCTGACATCCACTTATGAAGAAATTACAAGCTTTGATGGAAATAACGAAGGCTCTGCAACTATTCCGGGTTTGAATACTGCCAGTGTTGTAAGGTATTATGTTCTTTCTACAACACATGCTAACCCTATTGATTCAACCATTGATTATTATTCGCTGAATATTAATAATAATGGAAATCAAAATTACGGATATACTGTAATTCCTGATTCGGGTTGCCCTTTTTCAGTTTCTTTGGGAGATGATCTGAATATATGCGGGGGCAGTTCTTATTTGTTAAATCCCGGAATTGCTGTGTCTCCTTATGGTGATTCTCTCACAATTGTATATGACGCAACCAAAGGACAGACAGGCCTTACAGGAGCTTCAAAAGTATATATGCATTCAGGAGCTGAACTTCATACTAGTGGCGGCTGGCAATATTTAAAAGGAAACTGGGGTTTGGATGATGGTGTGGGTTTAATGACAAATATTGGAACCGACCTATGGCAAATAAAAATTAATCCGGTAACATATTTTGGATATCCTGCTGACAGCTCATTAAATGGAATTTTTATAGTGTTCAGAAATGCTGATGGTTCTTTAACCGGTAAAGATGACGCGGGAAATAGTATTTGGCTTAATATGAAATCAGATCCTGTTTCATCTTCTTTTAATGGCATTACTCCAAGCTTTCTTCCTAATGTTTATGATTCAATTACATGGTCTGATGGTTCTCATGGGCAAAATTTATTAGTATCTGAAAATGGTACTTATGCTGTAAAGATTAAAAATACTAATGGTGGATGTGAAGCATCCGATACCATTGAGGTTGCAATAAATTCAATACCTTATGTAAATATTGGAAGTAATCAAATAATGTGTAACGGCGACAGTACTGTTTTAGATGCAGGTATTGGTTTTTCTGCATATAATTGGTCAACCGGCGAACTATCACAAACTATTAAAGTTGATACAACAGCTTTGTATTCCGTAACGGTTACTGATAACAACGGATGTAAAGGTTTTGATGTTGCTAATATAAGTTTTGTTGATGCTCCCGTGGCTGATTTTTCATATATATTCAATGGCATGAATGTGAGTTTTTCAGATTCTTCTCATAATGCAACATCATACTTCTGGGATTTTAATGGCAATGGTACAAACGAAAGTACTACAGCCGGAAATGTTAATTATACTTATTCAGTCCCGGGACAATATATCGTCAGACTTATTGTTTCAAACACTTGCGATTCGGATACTATTTACAAAACTATTATTGTTACCGGCAATGGTGTTGAAGATAACGAAATTTTAAAGGGGATTGATATTTTCCCAAACCCTTCAAATGGACAG
>JAAXXA010000865.1 GCA_013334735.1 Bacteroidota bacterium | reverse complement strand
TTTCAAAGGTACTTTAAATTAATACCAAAGCAAAATAAAATTTTGATATTTACAGGGTATCTGAATCTGTCAATCTTAAAAAGGGAGTAAATAATTGATTATATACGACATAATGTTAATAACGTTATGTTAAAATATTTTTTAGGGCAAAAACAAAATTTTCAGCATACATGAGTCAGAGGTAAAGTGCATAGCCAAAGGGACGACTAATTAAGTTAAAAAGTTAACAAGGCATAAGTGGTGTTCTGCCCAACATCTTGCAGCTTGTAGCTTATGCCTCTTCACTCAACTATCACTTTTTGAATTTCGATATATTCAGGAGTTTTAAATTGTATAAAATAAAAACCTTTTGAAAAATTATTAAGATTAATTGAGAAACTTAAGCCATTACTGCAATTTACAATTTCGGAGTAAATTTTTTGTCCGTTAATGTCGCTTATTTTAATAGTCAAAAAATCCTGATAATTGTATCCTTCAGCTATTTTGATATTTAAAATATTCTTTGCGGGATTTGGATAAACAATAAATTTTTTATTTTTAATTTCAATTTCTTTAACGCCATTTGTACCGCCGCCATTTAGAGTTTTTAAGACAAGACCTTTGTTTCCTGCTGCAAAATATGTATCGGCATTTAACATAAAAATTAAATTAATCATTTCGGAGGAAACCGGATTTTGCGTAGTCCAGATTAAATCATTTACAGAACGTATTATTAAACCATTATTCCCTACTACAAAGCATTTACCGTTTTCAAAACAACGTATGCCATTCAGATTTTCGTTTGTATAATGTACAAGGGCGCTCCAATTTTCACCGCCATTGTTCGTTTTAAGGATAGTCCCGTTATTTCCTGAAATGTAAACAATACTATCGTTCAAAAAATCCAATCCGTTAAGGGCATAACTAGTATTTGAATTTTTAATACTCCATGAATTACCGCCATCCGTTGTTTTAAGAATAGTTCCGTTAACACCGGCAGCAATTCCTGTATTATTATCATATTTAGAGAAAGAAACAACATTAAGAATATAAACTGTCGGAGAAGGAATTTCGAGCCATGAATCTCCGCTATCAGTTGTTTTTATTATTATACCTTTATCTCCAACTGCAAAACCGTTAAGGTTGTTTATAAAATATATACTATTCAAATTTAACGAGGTACCACTTTGCTTTAAATTCCATGATGTACCTCCGTTTGTAGTTTTAAGAATAATTCCATTATCGCCGGCAATATATCCGTTTTGCGGATCGGTAAAGAAAACGCTCTTAAAATTTTTATTTGAAGGGACAGATACTAAACTCCATGAAGAACCGCCGTTAATTGTTTTAATTACAGTTCCCGAATCGCCAACTGAAAAGCCGGTTAATATGTTATTAAAAAAAACAGAACGAAGGTTGTAATTAGTCAAATACGAAATATTGCTCCACTGCCCCGAAGCGCAATTTATATATGAAAAGAAAATCAGTAATATATATATTATCGAAAGTGGTTTTTTCATCTTTTTTTTGTATTATATTTTATACTTGCAGCTTTTAGAATATAGCTTAAAGCTTGTGCCTTTTGCCTTATGCCTTGTAGCTTATTTCCTTTCCGAATCCTTAACATTCCCAATTATTTTAAATTCAATTCTTCTGTTTAATTGCCGT
>JAAXXA010000256.1 GCA_013334735.1 Bacteroidota bacterium | reverse complement strand
AACTCATGCGAACTAAGCCCTGTACCTGCTGCAGGAGAATATGGCTGTATGGAATAACCTTTATAAAGCAGACCTTTTTTATAAAGTTGATTAAGCAAATACCAAACAGATTCTATATATTTATTATCAAAAGTAATGTAAGGATTATCAAGGTCAACCCAATAACCCATCATTTTAGTAATTTCATCCCACTTGTCTTTATATTTCATTACTTCCTTACGACAAGCTTTGTTGTAATCAATAACGGAAATGCTTTTGCCAATATCTTCTTTAGTTATGCCAAGTGTTTTTTCGACTGCTATTTCGATTGGAAGCCCATGAGTATCCCATCCTGCTTTACGTTTAACATGAAAACCTTTAAGAGTTTTATAACGGCAAAAAATATCTTTAATAGCTCTCGCCATTACGTGGTGAATTCCTGGCATTCCATTAGCAGAGGGAGGTCCTTCAAAAAAAACAAATTGTGGCTTACCCTCACGAATTTCCACGCTTTTTTCGAATATATTATTGTCTTCCCAGAATTTACGGATTTCTCCTCCTATCTTAGGTAAATCAAGCTTTTTGTATTCTGTATATTTTTGTTTCATTAAAATAAATTATAATTTTTTAAAGTTTGCAAAGGTAATAAAAGGATATTCAATGAGGAATATTATGCAATTTATTTTTAAATTTATAAATGAAATTGTTTTGCTAAGTTTATGTTTTTGAAATTAATTACGAATGTTCAATTCGCCTCGGCGAACGAATTACGGGATCGTAATTGTAAGTCTGTAATTGTTTTACTCCGTTATAAATCAAACACATTATATTTTCCTGAGAAGCACTTATTAATCGTCGGGA
Organism: Bacteroidota bacterium; assembly: GCA_013334735.1. Lineage (GTDB taxonomy): Bacteria > Bacteroidota > Bacteroidia > Bacteroidales > CG2-30-32-10 > JAAXXA01. The sequence goes on along the minus strand of JAAXXA010000256.1, from coordinate 4,261 downwards.
CCTGATTTGGTTCTGAGGGTATGTATGCCAAATGGATGGTATAGAGGACAAAAACCAATTAAGCTTGTTATAATTAACACTCCTGCCAATACTCCAAGTATGATCGCAGCAACACACGAAAAATGAACTGTTATTAACAAGACTATAAAAATTAACGCAATAATAATTCTAATTGCCCTGTCAACAGTACCCATATTTTTTTTCATATCACCCTCCTTTTTAAATAAACGGGACGTAAAGGTACGAAGAATTAATATTAAATCAATGAAAAATTAAAAAAAGATATTTTTGAGGTAAATGTATATGCAAGTAAGTTCCAAACTATATTTATGTCAAATGTATGATGGCTGGTGTAAGATGTAAAATGTGAAATGTCAAGAATAATTAACATGTTTGGGAATTTGCATGGTTTTGAATAAGTCAGACAGTGTCTGACTTATTTGAGGATCACCTTGTCATTATTCTTGATAGTTTATTGGCGAATTTTTTTCTGATACTCTGAAACATAATATGTTTTTGCTGAAGTAAAACACATTCTTCTTCGTTTGTTTCAACTTTAAGTTTATCACGAATTTCAGCAATCATTTTATCCAAAGTCTTTAGTTTATAGGAATCAATGACTTTAAATACATTTTTTTTAATTTCTTTATCTTCAGTCATGACTTTTATCCTATGTTTTTTCTCCCAATTTTCGCTAAGTTCATAAGGGTTTGAAACAAGTTCAATCACGGCCTGGCTAACCAATTTTTCGGAATGATTAATAAAAAATTGCAAATCGGGTATTTTATTATTTAAAAGTTGATTTGAATATTCATCAAAAACTGCTTGCATTAAAGGATTCTGAATTTTTATTAATTCTTTTTCTTTAAGAAGGTCGTCAACAATGAATTTTGCGACAGAAATTTTTGTTATTATTCTTTCGCCGTCTTCATCTTCTGCATCAACATCAATTAAGGAATTACCATAGTTAAGCATAAAGCGAATAATTTCTTTTTCATGCTGTTCGAATTTTAAATCATCCGTTTCGACCTGTTGTTCATCAATAAACTCGGTTATTTCGGGTATTTCCTGTTCATTGGCAATATCCTTTGATTTTTGAGTAGCTTTTTTATTGCGTATTTTATTCAGTTCATTTATCAGAGTTTGTTCGGAAAGCTTCATAATAGCCGAACATTCTTTAGTATATACGGAACGAATAATGGCATCAGGTATCAATGCTATGGTTTCTACTATTTCTTTTATAAGTGATGCTTTTTTTATAGGATCATTATTCGTTTCTTTAACAAGAAGGTTTGTTTTAAAAGAAATAAAGTCGCTTGAATTATTTTGAATAAAGTCGCGAACTTCAGCAGGGCGGTGTTTTCGTGAATATGAATCAGGGTCTTCGCCATCGGGAAACAAAAGAATTTTAACATTCATTCCTTCTTCGAGTATCATATCTATTCCACGGAACGAAGCTTTAATACCGGCTGCATCACCATCATAAAGTATTGTAATATTAGGAGTGTAGCGCCTGATAAGTTTGATTTGTTCTGTTGTAAGCGAAGTGCCTGATGATGCAACCACATTCTCGATACCCGACAGATGCATAGAGATTACATCAGTGTAACCTTCAACAAGAAAGCAATTATCATGAGCTATAATAGCAGTTTTGGCAAAGAAAATTCCATAAAGCACATTACTTTTATGGTAAATTTCCGATTCGGGTGAATTAACATATTTAGGTTTGGTTTTATCGGAAGAAAGTATTCTTCCCCCAAAGCCAATAACCCTCCCTGAAAGATTATGAATTGGGAACATTACTCTCCCTCTGAACCTGTCATAATTTTGATTGTCTTTGGAAATTGAGAGTCCTGTTTTTACAAGATATTCTAATTTGTGCCCGTTTGAAAGAGCCGATTTAGTAAAGCCGTCTCGTTCCTCAGGACAGTACCCGAGTTGAAATTTTTCGATGGTCTTTTCATCAAATCCTCTTTCTTTGAAATACGATAATCCTATAGCTTTGCCCTCGTCGGTGTTTGTTAGAGTGTCGCTAAAAAATTTCTGAGCATAAGCGGAAACGGTATAAAGGCTTTCTTTTTCGCCTTGCATCTGAAGCTGTTCGGGAGTTTCCTTTTCTTCAGCTATATCTATAAAATATTTTTTCGCAAGATATCGTAAAGCTTCAGGATACGACAGATGCTCATGCTCCATAAGAAAATTAACAGAATTACCGGCTTTTCCGCAACCAAAACATTTGAAAATACCTTTAGTAGGAGATACTGTAAAAGAGGGAGTTTTTTCGTTGTGAAAAGGGCAATTACCTAAAAGGTTCACTCCTCTTTTTTTCAATGTAACGTAATCACCTACCACCTCTTCGATGCGAGCAGTTTCAATAATATTTTGTATGGTATCTTTGTTAATCAAAATGTAGCTTTTCTTTTTGCTAAATTAAATAAAACTTTTTTATTTTACTCCAAACAAATGTTAAAACACTTACTACAGCTATTATTCCTATAAACCAAAATATTATTTCGCTTCTACTTTGTGTTTTATAAATTTGTGTCCCGATATTTCCAATTATTAACCATTGGAAAACATAAAATACAGTTACATTTTTTCCTATCCATTTTACAAACCTTGCTATTGGCTGTTTTCCCGAATGTTCTTCGATTAAATTAATTACCATAATATATCCTGCCATAAATAATAAAACCCAGCAAAAAAATAAAAATTCGTGATGATAGTAACCTTCATCGCCATTCAAATTGTGAGCTACATTAGTAGCATAAGAAATTGTGATTGCAGCAAAAACAATCAAAGGTATTGAAAACACTAAGTTGTGGCTCGAACCAAATTTTGATGAAAATTGATATTTTTTTTCAAAAAGTCGAAAAGCGTATCCTATCAATATATATGCAAGCCATGGGAATAAAGGGAAATAAGACCATTCAAAATTACCCCACAAAAAAGCATTTACATATCCCGATATACTTTTAGCGCTTCCAAATACAGGTAAATAAGGCGATACAGCCGCAATAATGAATGCAAAAATTAAATAATAAATATAATTATGTTTAAAAAACAATTTTAATAAACCACAAGCAATGAGGCTTAATCCTGCGAGAGGCAGTATGTCCACACCAAAAATATAGAAAAATGGATCTGCTATGCTTTGTCCTGAATATATATTAAAGAACAAATACGCGCTCCGCCCAATATTTAAAAGGATACCGCCTATAAACAATATTGCGCCTCTTTTTGCATAATACGAAAATGGTTTATCCGAATACGCGAGAAAATACCCCATAACAGCCATGAACACCGGCGCACATGGTGGTCCACCTATGAACAATGATATTTTCCCTATAACACTATCATATATTTCCTGCTTGGCAAACAATTCCATTATATGCACCTGTACCATAAAAATAACAGCCATTCCTTTAAGCAGGTCAGCTGATTGGTTTCGTTTGGTAATTGGATTTAGGGACATATATATATATAACTGTTGCTTATTTATTTTTAGAATCTATCTATAAAAATAAAAAATATTGCAAATTGCAAAAGTTAAATTGCAAATTTATAAGACTTATAATTATCAACGCTTATACTGTTTTTTTAAATTTTGCACTTTAGATTTTACATTTTAAAATTTGCATTACATATTTTGATACGATGAGTTTAAAGAAAGACTATTTTATCAACGACAATCCTTCTGTAGCCGAAGCATCGCCCGGTGTTATCAGCAATGCCTTGGTAAAAAGCACTTTTGCTTCACGCAATTTTCCAAGCTGAAAATTTGTCCATGCAAATAGTATGGCAATATCATAATCAAAAGGATACATATTACCCACTTTTTCCAAATATGTATAAGCAGTTTTGTAATCTTTTTTGTTGTAATAAATTAATCCCAGATTATAATTTGCATAAGAGTTTTGTGGATCAATTTTAAGAACAGCGAGATAAGTAGCTGACACCAAATCAGAATTACCAAGGGCTTTCTCAGGCAAAACGTAACCAAGTAATGCCTCTACAGAATAAGGCATAATTGCAGCGGCTTTTGCATAGTATTGCGCAGAAGTTGTGTATGACGCATTCATGTAGTAAAGCCAGCCAAGCCGGATATTTGTTTCGTAAGATGTTGCATCGTAAATAGCAAGTATTTCTGTAATTGCCTTAGAGTATTCTTTGCTTTTTTCATAAGTGTAACTCTTGGTAAAAGCATCTTTCATTACTGCAAGATCCTGCGAAAAAGCATAATTTGTCAGAAAAAAAATAC
>JAAXXA010000255.1 GCA_013334735.1 Bacteroidota bacterium | reverse complement strand
TTTCGATGAAGTAAAGCGAAATATGCTTTCGCCCACTTATTCTGCCGAATTATTGAGGTTTTTTTTCTACCGCCACCATGATATATTTCAATATAATTTTCATAAAATTCTGACAATTGCTTTCTCGTTGGAGGATCACTAACAAATACAGAACCACAAGCCTCACAAACATTAGCCCCCCATTGAGAATACTTGGTCTCACCGAAACAAATAATACACATCATATTTTTAGCCCTTATTATCATATAATAAAATATTTCACAAACACACTCTTAAGTTTCTTAATGATATTTAAATCGTTATCTAACCATATTCATCAACCAAAACACCTTATATATTATTTGAAATACTCCTTGAAATTAGTACAGCTGGTTAAATTTGAATAACCCAAAAATCCAGCAGTCACCATGAAGCAAACACGAGGCAAGTTCACGCATTTATTCAAAAACATTGTTCTCAAAGCCCTCAGCGAACGGCTATCGTTAATTGCACTAGCCCAGTAGCATGAGCCACATCCATCCCAGATTGCCCAATAAAAGCGTGAGTTCCTCGACAAGACCTGAGAAGTCTTCTCGAAAGGTGAAAACGCCCAGAAAACCGAGGAGGACCACCAGCAAGAGAGCGAAGAACTTTACAAAAATATCGACCAATTAAAGATCGAGGTCTACTTGTTGAATAAATATTGAAGTCTTAAAATTGCTGTCTGAACGACGCACTATGGTTGACATTAAGCGTCCTAAGCTTCATTTGGACAGAACAATTAACAATAAGCACTAAATTCTAAACATTTAAACGATTATAATTTTTTCCATTTTGCCATGTATGCCTCATTTCGTGAAGCCAAGGGATAGACCATAATCATATAATAATCTCTAAACCTTGAAATGGTATAGCAGATCCTTATGAATAAGGATTGAGATTTGGCAGGATATTCGTAATACTTAGAGCTGCATGTGTGTTAGCATATTTTCCAATATATTATATCACAATATAATAGCATCAGTCGTCGAAGCATCATACGCTTAAAGTCGTTTGCACAAAGAAAGAGGACAACCATGCATTTATCGACTAACAACTCGTTGTACTTAATTTTTAACAATCAGCTGCACAAATCACATATTAGCAGTCTTACTCTACGTTCTCATTATCCATCAAATAAATTTAATTAAAATTAAAACGTAATTCACCTCATCTCCCACACAAATAGCCTCTCACTCTTTATATTATAGCGATTTTCAGCAACAACCATTCATACAGATATTTACTACACCACCATCTATCGATCCGAGACAGTAATAGATCATCTTTATTTCAAGATTATCAACACCCTTTACATGCTTAACAGAAAATATCTTAACTATATAATAAAACACAACAGTAGACAACAATATTTTATTAGAAAAATTTGTTGCAAACGGGTAATACAAAAAGCCAAATGAACAAACATAATACCATATCGTCATTGGTATCAGCTCATAAAGCTGATAATTATCTTTATTCTTTACACTAACAGTTACCGAAACCATCGCTATCATAATCACACATATCAAAGGACCAAAATCTCCATATATATCACCAATGTACGTATAAAAAACCTGCTGATCTATATACGTATATTTTGTCCAATAATACCTCATATCATATAAATCAGAAAATGATCCAAAGCCCAATAACTGCTTAAAAAAACTAAATCCATTATCACCATTCATGTAAGCTTTAATATTCCACATTTGCGCATTAAATCTCAATGAAGATTCGCCACCATATACGGCAAACCAACCAAACACCGAATATTCACTAATCCCCGCAAACGTATTATTAAACCTTGACAATGACAACATCATAAACAACAACACAAAACCACTTAAAACGACCAATGCTGTAATACGAATATATTTCTCCACCCTTTTATTCAACAACTGCCTAAACAACAAATACAAATATATCATATATAATATCTGAGATAGCATAGCGACTCTAGTTGCAGCCAACAATGAATACACAGATATATTTACTATTGACAACATCAAACCAATAATCAACAACCACCGCATTCTCTTCTGTATCAACCAGTAAAACAGAATTATAGGCGCACACAAATATAGCAATATACAAACCGTATTCATAATTCTACCCGGCATGCTTAACCATACCCTAACATCCTCCTCATTTGATTTTGCAACATATACCTCACTGTAAACACTACTATCAGATAAAGAAAATGTTTTTATAAAATAAATACTATTCTCAATTAATGGCAACACAGACAAACCTATTATAAATACAGACAACACATACATTAACTTATAATTACTCCTTATACTCTTTATCCTTTTAACATCAAACGTCATGAATGGATATGCACCAATCATAAACAAAGCATATAAATATAAATACGGAGTAACCGTTATTTCATTAAATGCGTAATAAGGGATATTAATATATATATATACAGAACAACCCGATGCGATAGTCCATACAATTATCAACAAACCAAATATATCTATAGACTTTTTCTTTACAAAGTAAAACACTGCCGTAAAGAACATTAACATAAAATATATTAAGACATATAGCATACCACCACCAGATCGTTTACCTTTCAATATCGTTCAATATCTTCACCGCATGCCAACACATAACAAATCCAATAACACACTCAATCCCACTCAAAAAAAGAGCAGCACCAACCTCCTTATAATACATAATCAATGGAAACATAAACACTAAACCAATTAAACCAACAGTTATATATATATTACTAAAATATGAACTCCCACCTTTTGGTAAAACGACCTGAACCCCCGCAACAGATGATAATGACACAAAAAATGGCGTCGGTGATAATATTTTTAAAATAAGAACAGCCCCAGAATACTTATCACCTCCTATAACCTTGATTATATCATAAGAAAAATAATATATTAAAAAACTAACAAGCAGCGATAGCGGCAACATCACTAATGCAGAATACTTTAGTAACCTATACGCTGCCACTCCGTCAAATGAAAACAAATAACTCATTCTAGGATACAAAGCCTTCGAAAAGGGTGCCAAAAAAGCCTGTGCAGCTAATCTAACCTTATTACCCATATTATAATATCCAACAACCCCAGGGCTCACATATCCACCAAGAACAACAGGAGTTATTGTTGTATATAAACTCATAGACAAAGTTGATAAAAAAATCATATAATCTTCTTTTATTACACTATACATATTTTTCAACCCAGGCAACCGCCAAACGATCAAACCATCTTTCTTAATCCAAAGCAATGAAATTATTCCAGACATCATCTGCCCCAACCCAAATATTATTATCCCCCACAAAACACCATTTATATCCCTTACCAAAAAATACATAGAAGGAATTATTCCTATCCTACCGATCACCAACATCAAAGAAACAGCCCTCATCTTCTCCAAACCATGAAACAGCCATACAGGCATCATAACATTCCCTATAACCATAATATAACCAGCCGCATATAAAATAGCTTCATCTGTAAAGCCATATTTTATAACAACAAACACCAACAAAAACAATCCCAACAAATAAACCAATACCCATTGGATCGTCCATCTTGAAATAAATGCCTCTGAATATCCTTTTTTATCATTTCTTAATGTAGCGATCTTCTTTGTACCACTCCATGAAATCCCAAAATCTGTCAACAGCATCATGTACTGCATAACGTTCTGAACATAAGAATACTTACCAAAACCATCCTCCCCAAGTACTCTTGCCAAATATGGAATCGTTATTAATGGTATAAGATAATTAGCAACCTGCAAAACACTTAATGCAGCCACATTATACCTTATTCTATTTTTATCTTTACCGCTCCGAACAGAAACCACAGTCAATTTTCAATATTTAATATTTATATATCCACACACACCGAACTTGATTTTAATGTTCATGACGCTTACCATTAAAGTAACCAAGAGCATCTTTTAACTTAGCAAAACGCCCCAAAAGCATCCATTTTTTCTTATTATAATGTTCTTCACCATATCCATATCCATTACTTGCACCTTTTTATTATTAATAACAAACCCTACCACCGGAGCTTTCGCGTTATTAAATATCTCACTGAGTCTATATGCAGCCTTAACAGGAACCTTCTCGGCCTCAAGAACAAAAAAAAATCAGATAATGATATCAATTCTACTGAATCAGCCATAGGAAGAGTGGCGGAGCATCAATAATAATCTGATCATATAAATTCTTAAAACTTTCAACCATACTCTTCATTGCTGTTGATCCAAGAAGAGTAGATTGGTTAGGAGGTGTTGTACCAATAGATAACAACATTAGGTTTTTTATACCGGAATCCTGAATAGCATTAGAAAGATCTACATCGCCTGCCCAAACATAAGTAATACCTGATGATGCACTCTCGCTCGATGAGCGATTCAGCTTCATCGGGGCTGAAAACCAGCATACCATTGATGGTTCGCCCGTGAAGTTGTGGGTCGTCATCGAGATAACCGGCTAATTCATATTTTGCACTTCGCCGTATAGAGTTTGCGATTTCAGCCCCGGCAGAGCCTGCGCCGTATATGAGAAGTCGGTTTGGAATACCCCTGGAGTTATTCGACTGACGATAGTCTCCTTTGTTGTAGAAAAAGCGGAAAAGTACCCTGGTGCCGCCAGTGGTAATCAGAAAAATCATTGGCTGTAAAAAGGCGACCGAATGCGGCACTTCAGGCAAATTCAGGAGCTTTACAACAGAAAATAAAAGCACCCCATAAACTCCTGCAGTCTTGATGAACCTGATAAACACGGCAAAACCGCCATAGCTGAGAATCGCACAATAGATGCCGGCATAGGTGAAAAGCGGTAGCATCAGTGCCGGAGCAATCAGGTAGGGAATCCACTGCAAACCTTCAGGATGGTGAACATGCTCAAGGCGCAGGGAAAACGACACCCAGACAGCTAGGATAGATGAAAACAAGTCATATCCAACAGCAACTGCCTGTTTTACCCTCCGAGGAACGGCAAGCAATCCCCCTACACACTTGATACCGTAATCAATAAGAGAAACCTTTTTTTCTAACGGGTTTTCAAGCGTCGTCGAAATCGATGTCAGTAATAACATAA
>JAAXXA010000254.1 GCA_013334735.1 Bacteroidota bacterium | reverse complement strand
AAGCCGGCACAAGCCTTCTTCCACCCTCAGTATCCATAATAAACCTGTCATTCCGAACGATAGTGAGGAATCTCTTCAAAAAGATACGGTTATTTATAAATAAATTTTACACTTGCGTAACATCAGTTAAGTATAAATGTTATTTTTGATTTGAGATTTGAGATTTAAAATTTCATAACAGTTTCTTAGTGTCCAATGATTTATTTTTATTCTGTTTTTTTATCGTGATCAAGTTCATTAAAACTTTTGTTGTATTGCAACATCGCCTGTTGACTCATACCCATATTCGAAAAACCGCCATCGTGAAATAAATTTTGCATTGTTACTTTTTTAGTTAAATCCGAAAAGAGTGTGATACAAAAATTAGCGCATTCGTCAGCGGAAGCATTGCCCAGAGGCGACATGCGTTCTGTAAAATCTATTAAGCCATCAATTCCCTTTACTCCACTGCCGGCAGTGGTACGAGTGGGGGATTGCGAAATGGTATTAACTCTTACTTTTTTCTCTCGTCCGTAAATATATCCAAAACTTCGGGCAATTGATTCCAATGCGGCTTTGGCATCAGCCATATCGTTATATTCAAAAAGTGTGCGTTGTGCAGCAATATATGATAATGCTAAAACAGAACCCCATTCGTTTATGACATCCATTTTTTTCGCCACCTGCATAACTTTGTGAAACGAAATAGCCGAAATGTCCATTGTTTTATGGAAATATTCATAATCCAAATCATCGTAAGAACGCTTTTTGCGTACGTTTGGAGACATTCCAATTGAATGTAACACAAAATCAATTTTGCCATCCAGAAAAGCTATTGATTGTTGAAACAAATTTTCAATATCTTTTACATTGGTTGCATCTGCCGGAATAACTATGGTATCACATTTGGCAGCCAATTCTTCCACTTCGCCTAATCGCATTGCAACCGGGGTGTTGGTTAATACAAATTTAGCGCCTTCTTCATGAGCGCGTTCCGCTACTTTCCATGCAATTGATTTATCATTTAACGCTCCGAAAATAATTCCTTTTTTTCCCTTTAGTAAATTGTACATGATATTTCTGGTTTTATATTTTAATTTAAAATTCAAAAAACCTCCAAGTTAAACACTACGATTTTATTACGATAATATTGTTTGAAATTATTTTTTCTATCATTATTTAACAAAAATTATCAGATGTTAAATAAGAATTTTTACTATTCAACTATATGATAATAAATAATTTATCATACCTAATATTTAATGATTTATATATTTCTATATAAGCTGCCATTATATAAAAAATTTAGTCAAAATACAAATTTTATTATTTTATTTAATTTTTATTTTTTTCTTTTGTTACATCATAAAATAAAATATATTTACATCAAATTTTATAAAAAACATTTTTTTATTATATCTTTAGGCACTCTAAGTATTTCTCCGCCTTAGCGGATTTTAGGCACTTATTAAAACTTAAACCTTATGCGAATAGCACGTGTAAAAAAAGAAAACATTAAAGATGATGAAGCAATTGTTGATTTGTCGTTAATGGATCCTGCAATTGAAAAATTCAGGACTACCAGAGGAAATATGATCCCTCTGCTTCAGCACACACAGGAATTATACGGATATATACCCGGAAAAGCTTTTTTGAAACTTGAAAAAGAAACAAATCTCAAACTTAGCGACATGTATGGCGTAGCCAGCTTTTATTCTCAGTTTCGTTTGAAGCCTGTTGGTAAACATATTATTAAGGTTTGCCATGGTACAGCATGTCATGTTCAGAATGCTACTGCAGTATCCGAAGCTCTTGAAGAAGAACTTGGAGTTAAAGATGGTGAAACCACTAAGGATAATATTTTTACGCTCGAATCAGTTGCCTGTTTGGGTTGCTGCTCTCTTGCACCTGTTATGATGATAGGCGACGAAACTTTTGCCAAACTTTCAGGCAAACATGCTAAAGATGTTATAAGAGGAATCAGAGAAACAGAAAAAGGAACACCTTGTAAAAATTAAGTAACTACAAAGCAAATGATAAAATTAATGGAACGCAGATGATAATTACGAATTAACAATTACTAATTACGAGAACAGTATATAAATCATATTTAATCATAAGCAATCTGCGTCATCAGCGTTCTGTTCCAATGCACTAATAGTTAAAAATTAATTTTCCGAACATAATTTTTTAAAACATTATAAAAAAATGGAAAAAATAAAAGTAATTGTAGGACTTGGCAGTTGCGGACTTGCTGCAGGAGCAGGTAAAGTTTTTGAAACAATAAGCAAAACAAAACAAGATAAAAATTTAGATTTTATATTGAAGAAAACCAGTTGTATTGGAATGTGCTTTCGCGAACCCCTGGTTGAAGTAATTGATAATAACGGTTCGTACTTATATGGCGAAGTTGATTCGATAAAAGCAGCAGAAATTCTTGAAAAACACGTTCAAAATTCCGAGCCAATCAAGGAATATGTAGTTAAAACAGACCTTTTCGATACTAAAGATAAAGGCTTTTTTGAAGGTCAGGTAAAAATTGCTTTAAGGAACTGTGGTTACATAGACCCTGAATCTATTGAGGAATATGAAGAAAGAAACGGGTATAAAGCAATTAAAAAAATAGCAAACGATAAAATTACACCTGTTGAAGTTATACAAACGGTTCTCGATTCGGGCTTACGCGGTAGAGGCGGCGGTGGATTTCCTACAGGTTTGAAATGGAGATTTGCCAATAATAATAAAGCAAAAACAAAATATATTATCTGCAATGCCGATGAGGGCGACCCGGGCGCATTTATGGATAGGTCGGTACTTGAAGGAGACCCTCATTCAGTACTTGAAGGAATGATAATAGGCGCTTACGCAATTGAAGCTTCCGAAGGATGGATATATTGCCGCGCTGAATATCCGTTGGCTATAAAACGTTTGAATATTGCACTAGGTCAAGCCAGGAAAAATGGTTATCTCGGAAAAAATGTTTTTGGAATTAAAGGATTCGACTTCGATATTCATATTAAAGAAGGCGCCGGAGCATTTGTTTGCGGCGAAGAAACAGCTCTTATGGCTTCTATCGAGGGCGAAAGAGGAATGCCTCGAAAAAGACCTCCTTTTCCTGCCGAATCAGGATTATGGAAAAGTCCTACAAATATCAACAATGTTGAAACATTCGCTAATATTCCATGGATATTGATAAATGGCGCTGCTGCATATTCAAAATATGGTACTGCTAAAAGCAAAGGAACTAAAGTATTTGCTTTAACCGGAAAGATAAAAAATGGCGGCTTGGTTGAAGTTCCTATGGGTATAACAATTAAAGATATTGTATTTAAACTCGGCGGCGGTATAATCAACGATAAAAAATTTAAGGCTGTTCAGCTTGGAGGTCCTTCCGGTGGCTGTATTCCTGAATATCTCGGAGATACAATTGTTGACTACGATTCGGTAAACTCTACCGGCGCTATTATGGGCTCGGGAGGTATGGTAGTAATGGACGAAACCACTTGTATGGTTGATATGGCAAGGTTCTTCCTTGATTTTACAAAAAAAGAATCGTGTGGGAAATGTACATTTTGCCGTATTGGAACACAACGAATGCTCGAAATACTTACACGTATTACAGCAGGAAAAGGTAAAGAAGGAGATATTGAAAGGCTAACGGAACTTTCGATGCAAATTAAAGACAGTTCTCTTTGCGGACTCGGACAAACCGCGCCAAATCCTGTTCTTACAACTATCAAGTATTTCAGGAACGAATATGAAGCGCATATACGCGATAAAAAATGCCCTGCTAAAAATTGCAAACCACTTTTAACTTATTTTATTGATGCTGAAAAATGCACGGGATGTATGCTTTGTAAAAAAGTTTGTCCCGTTATTGCAATTAGCGGAGAAAAAAAACTTCCTCATTTAATTGATCAGCAACTGTGTACAAAGTGTGGAACATGTTTATCGAAGTGTAAATTTTTGGCAATAAGTGTTTCTTAAAGGAATCTTTAAAAGCTCATTTAACATTGCTAAATTTGATTTTGTATAATTGTCATTTCGAGCGAACACTAAGCGGAGGGATGCACTAAGTTTATCGAAGTAAAAGCGAGAAATCTAAAGCCTCTAAAACAGATTTCTCCCGTTGGTCGAAATGACAAAAAAGAAGAAAAGAAGTTTTTAAAAATAACAATTAGTAAATGATTTATTTTTTATAAATACAATTCAATATGAACGAAATAAATGTTATTTTAAACGGTAAAAATGTAAAAGGTAACAAAGGCGAAACCATACTTTCACTTGCAAAAAGAAATGGTTATGAAATACCAACACTTTGTAATGATAAAAGGCTTGAACCATATTCTTCATGTTATGTTTGTGTGGTGGAAATTGAAGGTATGAGAGCTTTACAACCCTCCTGCTCTACAAAGATCGCCGAAGGTATGAAGATAGAAACCAATAACGGTAAAGTTTTCAGAGCTAGAAAAACGGCTCTCGACCTGCTTTTGAGCAATCATTATGCAGATTGCATTGGTCCATGTAAACAAACTTGCCCCGCCGGAGTTGACGTTCAGGGATATATTTCGTATATTGATAAAGGAATGTATAATGAAGCGATTGCTTTGATTAAGGAAACTAACCCTTTACCGGCTATTTGCGGAAGAGTGTGTGTGCGTCCTTGCGAAGTAGCTTGTCGCAGAAATTTATTAGATGAGGGTACAGGTGTCGGAATTGACTATATGAAGCGCTTTGCAGCTGATTACGACCTTGCATCCCCCGATAAATATAAGCCTGCAATTAAGCCGGCTACAGGAAAAAAAGTTGCTGTTATTGGAGCAGGTCCGGGCGGATTATCTGCTGCATTTTTCTTACAAAAAGAAGGTCATCAGGTTGATATTTACGAAGCAGCTCCAAAAGCAGGAGGATGGCTAAGATATGGCATTCCGGAATATCGCTTACCTAACGATCTACTCCAGAAAGAAGTAGATAATATAGCCGAAATGGGTGTAAAAATTTATTACGACCAAAAACTTGGTGAAAATTTATCATATAAAGCTTTGAAGTTTAAGTATGATGCTATCGTTTTGGGAATAGGTTCTCAAAAAGGTACCTCCATTGGTTGCGATGGCGATGATGCTGTTAA
>JAAXXA010000253.1 GCA_013334735.1 Bacteroidota bacterium | reverse complement strand
GAATAGTGAAAAGTGAATAGTGAAAAGTGAATAGTGAAAAGTGAAAAGTGAATAGTGAATAGTGAAAAGTTGATAAGGCATAAGGGACAAGGCAAAAGCTGATAAGGGTTATGGAATTATAAAAAAAGCTGTCTATTAAGGACAGCTTTTTTTATGGTGTAAATTGGGTTAATTTTATTTGATGATTATTTTCTTTCTGTATAGGTTTTTACCTCTTAATTCGAGAGTATAAATTCCCGGGATTAGATTACCTTTATCGAGAGTGTATTTATTACCTGTAATACCAAGTTCGCTTTTAGTTACCCTGCCTAATAAGTCGTAGATAAATATATCATATCCGGAATTATCAGTATTTGTAAACTCAATAATAGTTTTATCATCAAAAGGATTTGGATAAACATTTATTGTTCCCTGATGTCCATATTCAGATATATCATTGTAAATGATAACATTAATACAAGCAGTATCATTATTGAGGTCGAAATCAAAGTTCATACTAGTCCAAACACATAATTCGCCTGAAAAATCAATTGAAGATTGAATTTGGGTTGAAAAAGAAAATAGTACTGAATCGCCGGGATATATTGCTGTTGCTGTATAGTTTTCGGTAATAACAGTATTTGCATTGATTAATTTGTAACTTACAGGAAAATCTGTTTTTGCAAGCTGCCCATAATTTTTGAGCCAACACGAAACAGTTGTTGCTGCATCAATAACGGAATCATTTGATGGTGTATTAATCCTGCTAATTCCGATATCTTCAATTGGGGTTTTCTCAACAACAAGTCCAATAAGGAAATCCTGCTTTTGATTATTTCGGTAAGCAGTCCATGCATCGGCAACATATTCATAAGTTCTTAAAGAAAAAGGAGGAGTAAGATCGCTGCCTAAAGTTATACTAAGTCCTGCCATTTCCCAAAGTACATAAACACCACCACTGGGAATTATTACATAATTATTTGTAGGAACGGTAGTGTATCCTCCAATCATATCCGGTTGTACCATAACTGAGTCGAGCAATGTGCCGGGATCGCCATTTTCGCCGTCATCGTCAAATATTTTTGCAATAAACTTGACATTGTTCATATTTGAAGAAATGTAAAATTTAGTACTTGTAACTTTTACAGGATATTCGGGTGGCGCATAATATACTGCAATACCGCCGGCTCCGTCTTGCCATGAAAGTCCATCCTCCGAAATATTATCGGAAAAATTTAATTCATAAGAAGACATGCTTGTATCAATAGCAACAATCTCCTGAACTATACTATCATTAGTAGGAAATGCGTCATTGGCAATTCCCGATAATTTTGTAATATAGCTAAATGTTCCGGTAATAGAAGGACTGAAAGTATTATTATATGTAAAGGTAGTATCTTGCGAACCATAAAGGGGAGTGTTAAAATTAACAGATGTTGTAACTTGGTTTGCTCCTGTTAAATATTTAATTTTCCCTGCTGCAGTATAAGGCGATAGAATGGTAATATTACCGGTATTCCTTATATTTGCCTTCATTTCAAAAGTAGAAGGATAGGGGATAAAAAGCCCATTATTTCCAAAATTTGAATTCCACATGGCAGAACCATCTTTAACAGTATAAGTAGAATTAGATGGATAATAATATTTTATTGTATAATTTGCAGGAGGGTATGTTCCTACCAAGTGAGCAGGTTGTAGCCCGATATTTCCCGTATAATTTTCTATGCCTGTCTTGATATCGCTGTTGCCTGTTAAACCTGATTGACTTAAAAAATTAATAGTAATAGAATAATCAATTTTATCGAGAATAATTTGAAAAGAGTTACTCCCTGTATATGTAAGATCATTGGTAGCATAAAAGGGTACATTTTTCCATGTAATAATGACCGAATCAATTGTATTTCGGAAATAACATTTTCCGGGATTCCCTAAACCATAGAAAGAAAGATCAGCTAGCATAGCTGAAATAAAATTATGCTTGCCATCATTAGGGTTAGGAATAGAAGGGAAAGTAGCGGAAAGGTTTATGTCTCCAAAGCTAATATATCCATTTGAGCTAATCCATATTTTATCATAAGTAAGCCAGTAAAATTTAAAAAGATTATTCCCTGAAGTATTTATAGAATAAGGACCTTTAACATTATCATCTGCAAAACCAACAACCGCTCTTTCTATAGTAGGTCTGCTTACCCAATGGAATGTAGGACCGTTGGGTTCGTTACTATCTTTCCAAGTATAACCAAAAGCATCGGGGCCACCTGATAAAGCAAATAATCTGGTTGAAGCTATAACCAGTAATAATGTATAGAATAGCTTTTTCATAAGAATAATCTAGTTTAATTAGTTAATGAATTTTGAAATTTAGGTTACAAACATACAAAATATTAAAATAAGTATGAATTAAATCGTAAAATAAGTAATGTGTGTATATTAATATCCTGATTTAATGGTTAATGATTAATGTGCTGATATATTAATTTAAAAATGTGTCAATTTGAAAATTTGAAAATGTTTTTAATGGATAATGGTTATTCTGTTTATAGATGCAAAACAAATGGCTGTCCTTTTTAGGACAGCCATTTTAAGAATAGTAATATGCTTCAACACTTTGGTAAATTTAGTGTTTAGCTATTTTCGGTATAAAAATTAAAATCCTAAATCAAGCATTGCATTGGCAACTTTCAGGAAACCGGCGATATTAGCGCCTTTCACGTAATTTACATATCCTTCGCTATCTTTACCATATTTTACACAAGATTCGTGAATGTTCCTCATAATTTCATGTAATTTACTATCAACTTCTTCTGCTGACCAGTTAAGTTTCATTGAGTTCTGACTCATTTCAAGACCCGAAGTTGCAACTCCACCTGCGTTTGCAGCTTTTCCGGGAGCAAATAAAACTTTATTTTCTAGAAATACTTCAATTGCTTCGGGAGTAGAAGGCATATTTGCGCCTTCACAAACGCAAATACAACCGTTGGCAACAAGTTTTTTTGCATCTTCGCCATCAAGTTCGTTTTGTGTAGCGCAAGGAAGAGCTATATCACATTTTACTTCCCAAGGTCTTTTACCTTCGTGAAATTCAACACCATATTCAAAACTGTATGGTCTTACAACATCCTGATTAGAAGCTCTTAATTCGAGCATATAATCTATTTTTTTACCGCTGATACCGTCTGGATCATAAATGTATCCATCTGGACCGGAGATAGTAACTACTTTGCCTCCTAATTGAGTTGCTTTTTTAGCAGCGCCCCATGCAACATTACCAAAACCTGAAATAGCAACTGTTTTGCCTTTAAAACTTTCACCTTTTGTTTTAAGCATTTCTTCGGCAAAATAAACATTACCAAAACCAGTAGCTTCCGGACGAACTAAACTTCCGCCCCAGTTAAGACCTTTTCCAGTTAAAACGCCTGTGTGTTCATGAGTTAATTTTTTATACATACCATACATATAACCAATTTCTCTTCCACCAACTCCAATATCACCGGCAGGTACGTCAGTTTCAGGTCCTATTATTTTATGTAGTTCCATCATAAAACTCTGGCAAAAACGCATAACTTCGCTATTTGATTTTCCTTTTGGATTAAAATCGGAACCACCTTTAGCGCCTCCCATAGGTAATGATGTTAAGCTGTTTTTAAAGATTTGTTCAAAACCTAAGAATTTCAAAATGCTAAGGTTTACACTTGGATGAAAACGTAAACCTCCTTTGTATGGACCAATTGCATTATTGAATTGAATACGGTAACCTCTGTTAACATGGATATCTCCTTTGTCGTCAGCCCATGCAACTTTAAAAGTTAATGCTCTGTCAGGTTCTACAATTCTTTCAATAATATTTGCTTCTTCAAACTGCGGGTTAGCTTCAACGACATCTACAATAGATTCTAAAACTTCTCTTACTGCTTGTAAAAACTCGACTTCTCCCGGATTTTTTCTGGTTAAGTCATTCATTAATTTGTCAACGTTCATATTATATAGTTTTTTAAAGGTTATTAATTTACTTTTTGAGGAAACAAAATTATATATTACAAAATTTATGTACTATAAAAGCTGGTATTATTATATTATAAAATTGCTTGATAAATATCAATACTTTTATTGATATTTATCAACACCTTTGTTTCCCGGTTTGCCATGGCGAACGGATTATTTGATAAAAAATGTACAATTTTACCCTGTTTTTAGTTAAAATAAGTAATTTTGTTTGAAAATTTTGTTTATATAATGTTACCCGATGATTGAGCAGAATAACATAACATCATTGTTGCAAAATCTTGATGAACGGACAAAGGAGCTAAATTGCATTTATGGTGTTGATGAAGCTCTTAATAATTTTGAATCAACAATTGACGAAGTGATGACAAAGTTGGTTGAAATAATACCAAGTGGCTGGCGATTTACTGATATTTGTATGGTGAAAATTTGTTTTGATGGTATTGAAATATTTTCAGAAAATTATAAAGAAACAGAACTGAAATTATCATCCAAAATAGTAATTGACAACAAAGCTGTAGGTGAAATTTTTGTTGTATATATAAAACCAATTAAAACAGAAAAAAGAATTTTTTTACCGGAGGAGATCAATCTGTTAAACATTATTGCATCCAAACTAAGCAACTTTTTCCTTCTGAAAAGACTTAGACATACAATAAAGGACTTGGAAAATCAGAATATCCCCCAATTATCTATAAAAGAGGATAATGTATATAAATGGTTAGAAGATTTGAATCTTACCGATGATGAGATTCAAAAGTTCACAAATGTTCAGATAAAATTTAAAAAAGGAGAAACTATGTGCAAACAAGGATCTCTTACATCTTATACAATGCTATTAACGGAAGGATTTTCAAAAAACTATCTCGAAGGTATTCAAGAACACGGTTTTAATTTTAGTATTGTAAAGCCATTTAATTTTATTGGACTTTCTTCTTTATATGGTTCCAATGTTTATAATTTTTCGGGTTCAGCGCTTACACCATGTAATGTTTATATAATTGAAAATAGTATTATTAAAAATATATTACTTAATAATTCTGATTTTGCACAGAATATTTTTAAATGGTATTGTAATACAACTGAAAGGCATCTGAAACGCCTGTCGTGCATAGCAAATAAACAATCGCTAGGCAGAA
>JAAXXA010000864.1 GCA_013334735.1 Bacteroidota bacterium | reverse complement strand
GCGACCTAATTCTAAATATATATGATGCCTCTTATGTTATCGCTAAAAAAATATATTTTAATGAAATGATTCTTTCTTCCGGTTCAGGAAAAATAAATTACACATTTCCTGATTCAATTTCTAACACTAAATTCAATATTTCAATTGAAAAAACACTGTTTTACTATAACGATTCTTCTGTTATTTATTTCAATAATATAATTAAAACCATAAATGATTATTATAATTCTGAATTTATTATTTCTTCTGCATTAGAAAATATTTTAAAAATAGACATTAATAATGCTGAAATGATAAAGGTTTATGATATTAGCCTTCGTGAAATTGAAAAAAATATCGATGAATTAATTAAGAAAAAATACCCGGATAAGTTAAATTTGGCATCATTTGATCCAATAAATTTTAACGAAAAAATAAAAGAGTTATCTCAAAAAACACAAAAAAACAGGATTTTAATAAATCAAATGCTTTCTTCGCTTGATAGAGTATATTATAACAAAGGTTTTGAGTATTATACAAAAGGGGATATGGCATCAGCGTTGAATTTTTTCGAAAAATCAATATCTGTTAATTCGATTTTCTCTCCTGCCTATTATTTTATTGCAAAAATATATTATGAACAAGGTAACCTTTATAAATCTTCACTTGAGATAACATATATTACTACTAAACTTTCACCTGAACAGGATATCCTTAAGCAAACCGTTCTGCTTGGAAACGCTGTTTATTCAAGAAATATTAAAGCATCAGATAGTTTGATAAAATCTGAAAAATTTAATGAAGCTCTGGAAATTCTAAATAAAACAAAAACATTCTGTTCGCTAACTCCTGCAATTACATGTAATGATGAACTTCAAAAGAAAATTGCATTTGCGAAATATGGAATTTATAAATCTTTTATCACTGTATCTCAAAAAGCAGTTGATCTGGATAAATTAGACATTGCTGAAATTTATATACTTAAAGCTAAAGAATATCAAAAAAATAATACTTCCGAAATAATATCTTCTTCTGATGCTGATTTGCTTTTAGAACAGTTTGTGAAAGGAATTATTAATAAAGGAATCCTTTTTATCTCCTTTTGTAAATTTGATACTGCCTTAGTAATACTTGAAAAAGCAAAAGAATTTTATGAAAATTACCCCGAAATTAAATATGACAATATTTTAGATATAGCTATTAAAAATACAAAGAAAGGTGTATATAAAAACTATATTCAAAAAGCATCATTTTATTTAAAAAATAATGAAATCGAAAAAGCAGAAGATTTTATTAGCGAAGCACGACAATACCAGCAAAATAATTCTAATCAAATTACTAATTCAAATTCATGCGATTCCATCACTGCTATCGCTAAAAACCAATTATATAAAAAGTATATTTCAGATGGAATTAATACGCTTATTTATAATCCTACTGAAAATGCATTATCCTATTTTGAAAAAGCCAGAAATATTGAAAAGACATACTCCTTAATGAAAGATATTCGCCTCGATTCATTAATGGAAGTTTCTGCAAAACCGTATATCCTTAATTATATTGAAAAAGCTGGTGTGAAAGTTTGGGGGAATGAAATTAATAAAGCTAAATTAATTGTAGATTCAGCCAAGATATATATTGCAAATCATGGTTTAAATTACGATCCTGATATAAAT
>JAAXXA010000863.1 GCA_013334735.1 Bacteroidota bacterium | reverse complement strand
CTTTTGTAACAGGTTCCCATATTATTTTACCCAAACTATCTTTTTCCTGAATATTTCCTTCTTCATCTTTAGCTTTAGTCATAAATACATTACCTCTATATGGATTTAAATCGGTAACATCTTCAGGGGAAAGAGGTCTGTAAACATCCATAACCCATTCAGAAACATTACCTGCCATATTATATAAACCATAATCATTGGGCCAATAAGAAAGCACCGGAGCAGGGATATCAGCGGCATCATTAAGGTTTCCTGCAACACCCATATTATCTCCTCTGCCTCTTTTATAGTTAGCAACCATTTCGCCAAGATTTTTATCAGCGTCAGTACGCATTACATGTCCATTCCAAGGATATAATCTTCTTTCAATAACGCGTTCATATATAGTATTTCCAATCAAACCTAATGAAGCATATTCCCATTCTGATTCGGTTGGCAAACGGTATTTTGGCAAAAGAATACCATCTTCTAATTTTACTTTTCTTGTTCCCTGACCACTTGGATTCAAATCTATCATATCATTTTTTACAAGTCCTTCGTATTGAGCAGCCAAATATGCTTCTGTATTGAAATTTTCCTGATTTGATTGACTTGGATCCATTCTTAAGATACCTTCGCGAATCAGAATGTATTCATTAACTCTGTCTGTTCTCCAGGAACAATATTCATTTGCTTTTAACCAGCTAACGCCAACAACGGGATAATCTCTATATGCAGGATGACGTAAGTATAATTCAACAAATGGCTCGTTGTAAGCAAGTTTATCTCTCCAAACAAGAGTGTCGGGCAGAGCTTTTTGACATACTTCGGGGTAGTCAACACCAAAAACTCTTTTTAGCCAATACAAATATTCAAGCCAGTCGAGATTACGTACTTCTGTTTCATCTATATAAAATGAAGAAACTGTTACTCTGCGGGGAATATTATTCCAATCGTACTGAACTTCTTGTTCTGTCCTGCCCATAACAAAAGTACCTCCTTCAATAAAAACAAGACCGGGTCCCGTTTCTTGTTCTGCATAAGGACTTACTTCAAATCCTCCGTTTTTGGGTTGATTATATTCCCAACCGGTCGTAGCTGATTGATCTCTTTTGCATGAAGCGAATACAAGTATTACAGCAGCAAAAAATAGTTTAAAAATAGTTTTTTTATGTGTTATCATAATAAAAAAGTGTTTTTTAAATATTAATAACTAAAATGATGGGCAATTTATTGCTCTGATTCTTTTCTTTTTTGGTCTGCAATCAAACTGGAAGCCACACGATAATTCATGGGCTCCCCCGGAAGCATTGCTAAGCTTAGATACGGTAATATCGTAACTATAACCAATTTTTATGACGCTAGTTTGTAATCCAACAAGTACTATAAACGCATCTGAATTACTAAAACCCTGTCTAAACCAAACCCCTCCTACAAATGGATACTTATTAAAGTACATACCATAATTTAATTGTTCAAAATCCATTTGTTTCATATAAAGTATATTAGGAGACAAAGTAGGATCTTCAATTTTTCTTCTTCTTCTGTGTTTTTTCAAATCGATAATAGCGCCTGCATGAGCAGTAATTTTCAAAGGGAGCTTGCTTTCTGTAAAAAAACCTTCGTTTGGTTGTGTAAGGTGATGAACTGCAACTCCCCCGTAAATACTTTCGCCAT
>JAAXXA010000252.1 GCA_013334735.1 Bacteroidota bacterium | reverse complement strand
TGCTGACATATCTAAAGCTACACGCAAACTTCTTAAAAATGAAAAACTATCAAACGATTCTATTTAAAAAATAATTAATAAAGACTCTCAGCTTAATTTAAAAATAGAATCAGGAAAATATCTGAAAGGGGAAAATAGTGTTATCGACTCTATAGCATGGGTACCCGGAATTTCTAACGATATTAAAAAAAATAATTCTGTTGTTTTTGTTAAAGTGAATAATCTAATCCCGAAAGGTTCAAAATCACTCACTGAAGCAAGAGGTCTTATTACTTCCGATTATCAGGCTTATCTGGAAAAAGAATGGATATCCAATTTAAAAAAGAAGTATCCTGTTGAAATAAACAAAAGCGTGTTTGAAACAATAAAATAATATTTAAATAGTTTAATAGAACGCTGATTCGCTCCCCCATGATGGATGTGTCTAAAGCTGATTATTATGATTGACGAGGATAAAAATCTTATTTAATAAGAATCAATCTGCATCATCTGCGTTTTTTTTAATTGTTTGAATAATTTAAATTATAAACATTTGTTGAAAAAAATAACATTAATAATAATTTCATTATATTTTGTGGGCTGCAGTCATTCTAATAAGAAAAATGACGCTGTTGCCAGAGTATATGATGAATATCTCTATAAAAGTGATTTGATCGGTCTTGTTAGTTTCGGCACCTCTGCAAAAGACAGTATAAAGATAGTTCAAAGCTATGTTAATAGCTGGGTAAAGCAAAAACTAATGAATTATACAGCTGAAAATAATCTTTCTTCAAAACAAAAGAATTTTACAAAACAATTAGAAGATTATAAAAACTCACTGATGGTGTTTGAATACGAAAAGGAATTGATTCGTCAAAAGCTCGACACAAGTGTGGGTGATACTGAAATGGTTGCCTATTACAATAAAAATCAAAAAGAATTTTTACTTAAAGATAATATTGTAAAAGTATGGTATGTGAAAATGCCTATAGGCGCTACAAATATTGCAATAGTCCGCAGTTTATATAAAACCGAAACTGCTAATACAAAACCGAAACTTGAAGATTTTTGTAAAAAAAATGCCGTAAATTATTTTCTTGACGATTCAACTTGGCTCTTTTTTAATGATCTGTTGAAGGAAATACCTATAAAAACATATAATCAGGAAGATTATTTGAAAAATCACAGATACATTGAACTCGAAGATTCTTTATATTCTTATTATGTAAATATTAAAGATTTTAAAGTAAAGGAAAGTTTATCCCCTCTTGGTTTTGAGAGCGAAAATGTAAAAAATATTATTCTTAATAAACGAAAACTCAAGTTAATAGAAGATATGCAGAAAAAAATTTATAAAAATGCACTTGAGAGTAATGATTTTGAAATATTTAAATAAATGTATATGAAAAAAATAATTATATTTCTTGTAATATTTTGTTTAACAGGAACGCAATTTTTACATGCTCAGGGAAAAATAATTGATCAGGTAGTTGCCACAGTTGGTAAACAAATGATAATGCTGTCAGATATCGAGAACCAATATGCTCAATATCTTTTACAGGGAAACACAAAAATTGACAGCAGTTTTAAATGCGTATTACTTGAAGAACTTTTATTTCAAAAATTGCTTCTTAATCAAGCGGATTTAGATAGTGTTGTAATTACTGACACTCAGGTAGAAACAGAACTTGATCGCAGACTTGCATATTTTGAAAAACAGATGGGAGGCGAAAAGGAATTGGAGAAATATTACAAAAAAACGATTCTCGAAATTAAAACAGACTTTCGCGATGTAATAAAAAATCAACTACTGCAACAAAATGTGGAATCGAAAATTACCGAAAATATTAAAGTTACGCCATCGGAAGTAAAAACTTTTTTTAACAATTTTAATAAAGATAGTATTCCAACAATAAGCTCGGAAGTAGAAATAGGGCAAATAGTAAAAACTCCAAGCGTTAGCGAAGACGAAAAGTCAAAAGCAAAAACAAAAATTACTGAAATAAGCGAACGAATTGCTAAGGGAGAAGATTTTAGTACGCTTGCAGTATTATATTCAGAAGATGAGGGAACTTCTTCTAAAGGTGGAGAATTAGGGCTTGCTGAAAGAGGAAGTCTCGATCCTGCATTTGAAGCCGCGGCATTCAAACTCAAACCTGACGAGGTTTCACCAATAGTGGTTTCACAATATGGTTATCACATCATCAAAATGATTGAAAGAAGGGGCGAAATGATTAATGTACGTCATATACTTATTATTCCTAAAGTTGCTACAGACGACCTGCTTAAAGCAAAATTAGCTCTCGACAGCGTTTATAAATTAATAAAAGCCGATTCATTAACTTTTGAAAATGCAGCAAAAAAATATTCCGATGATCCTTCAAAAACAAACGGGGGCTTGTTGGTTAATACTCAAACAGGAACATCCAAATATGGAACTGATGAGCTTGATCCTTCAATATTTTTTGTGATAGATAAATTGAAAAAAGGCGAAATTTCACAAGCTGTACCGATGAAAACAGATAAAGGTTTACAGGCATACAGAATTTTATACCTTAAATCGCGCACCGAACCACATAATGCAAACCTTAAGGAAGATTATGATTTTATTCAGGAAGCAGCTCTCAAAAAAAAGCAAAACAAAACCATTGAAGAATGGATCAATAAAAAAGCTGCTGTTACTTATATTCACATTGCTGATGAATATTCAAAATGTAAATTCAATTATAAGTGGTTTAATTAACGATACAATTACGAATTGACAATTACGAATTACGAGATTCGTAATTGAACATTCGTAATTAATTTAAAATGGATAAATCTATAATGAAAAATTATATAAAATTATGCAATATAAATCTGACGTAGAAGCTATAGACGCTTTAGTTGAAAAATACAAAGCATTAAAAAACGAAGTTGCCAAAGTAATTGTAGGACAGGATGAAATTGTTAAAAGTCTTATAATATGCATCTTTTCCAAAGGTCATTGTTTATTGGTTGGCGTACCGGGTCTTGCCAAAACATTAATGGTAAACACACTTGCCAAAGCGCTTGGGCTTACGTATAGCCGCATTCAATTTACTCCCGACTTAATGCCTTCGGATATTATAGGAACTGAGATTCTTGATGAAACACGAAAATTCAGATTTATCAAAGGACCTATATTTGCAAATGTTGTTTTAGCCGATGAAATTAATCGTACACCACCTAAAACACAATCGGCTCTCCTTGAAGCAATGCAGGAAAAATCAGTTACCACGGCAGGAAATACTTTTATTCTTGATGAACCATTTTTTGTTTTAGCTACTCAAAATCCTATCGAACAGGAAGGAACTTACCCGCTTCCCGAAGCGCAGTTAGATCGTTTTATGTTTAATGTATGGCTTGATTATCCTTCGTTTCAGGAAGAAATGAATATTGTAAAAGCAACAACTTCAGGGTTGAATCCTCAGGTTCAGATAACTATTACAAAAGAAGAAATATTAGCATATCAAAATGTACTTGAAAAAATTCCTGTTACTGATAATGTTCTTCAATACGCGGTAAATCTTTCCACTAAAACCCGTCCAAATACTGAAAAAGCTCATAAATGGGCAAACGACTATCTTAACTGGGGCGCAGGTCCGCGAGCTTCTCAATACCTTATTATTGGGGCAAAAGCTCATGCTGTAATAAGCGGAAAATATTCCCCCGATATAGAAGATGTTAAAGCTGTTGCCGTATCAGTTCTTCGCCACAGGATTGTAAGGAATTATAAAGCTGAAGCAGAAGGTATAAGCGCTGAAAGAATAGTTGAAGAATTACTGAAGTAAATAATTTTATTCTTTTCCCCATGCTAAAGCTGCAGCTCCCAATATTGCAGCGTTTTGGTCATTAAGAAGCGAAGGAAGTAATTTTATTTTATTTCTGAAAAAGGGCAAAAGATAATATTCCATATATTTTTTTGTAGGGGTAAAGATAAATTTCCCTGCATTAGCAAGTCCTCCAAAAAGTATTATTGCCTCGGGACTTGAAAATGCCACAGCATCGGCTAATTTAATACCTAATATTTTTCCAGTGTATTCAAAAATTTCGAGGGCTATTTTATCTCCTTTTTCAGCAGCTTGAAAAATATCTTTTGAACTCAGTTTTTCTTCGCCTTCGGTGAATTTAATATTTCTTAAAAGGCTAGGTTCTTTAGAATTGTTTAATATTTCGATTGCAGTTGTAACAATTCCTGTTGCTGAAGCATAAGTTTCGAGGCAGCCGTTTTTTCCGCAGCCACATAATCTTCCTTCGGAAAAAACAACTGTATGTCCTAATTCTCCTGCAAAACCATCATGCCCATACAAAAGTTTACCATTTACGACAATACCGCTACCAAGACCAGTTCCTAATGTTATTACAATAAAATCTTTCATTCCTTTTGCAGCCCCGTAAATCATTTCGCCTAAAGCAGCAGCATTAGCATCATTGGTAAGTGTTACAGGAAGAAATAATTCTTTTGATATTAAATCTGCCAATGGAATTATTCCCTTCCATTTTAAGTTTGGCGCAAATTCAATATTTCCAGTAAAAAAGTTTCCGTTTGGAGCGCCAACTCCTATACCTTTTACAATAAAATTTTCTCTGAATTTTGCCAGCCCTGTTTTAATTTTGCTTGTAAGGTCTGTTATGAATGGCTCAACTTCATTATATTTATTTGTTTTTATACTATCATTCCATAAGATATTTCCTTCTTTGTCAACAATACCAAAATCGGTGTTTGTACCACCAATGTCAATACCAATAACAAGTTCTTTTTTCATAAATAATAATTACGGATAAATTTGTTTTTTAATCAGTAATTCTAAACAGGTAACCGGCATTCGGTATTCGGTAATCTGTAGTCGGTAATCGGTATTCGGTAATCGGTAATCAGTAATCAATGTCGTTTAATTAAGGTTTTACTTGTCATTTCGACCAACGGGAGAAATCTTTTTTCGGAGCTTTAGATATCTCACTACATTCGATATGACAACAGGGATATGCTTAACTAAACGACATTGAATCAGTATTCGGTATTTTGCATAAAGGACAACCGAATACTAATTTTACCGAATACTAATTTGCAAAAATTATAAATTTAACTCATTCATGGTCTATTTCCCAAAAACCCGGTATTACTTTCTCCCAAATTCCATAA
>JAAXXA010000251.1 GCA_013334735.1 Bacteroidota bacterium | reverse complement strand
CCGGAAAGCCGTCCGGGGAAAGTCAAGCGTCGTTTAAAAGGTGGCTTCAGGGGAGAGTTTCTCGTGAGCAAATTATTTGAATTCGTTATGGCTGATATTATTCAGAGGGCCAATAACACGCAATTTTGTTGCGCCTATTCCCCCTATATGGCATGTAAGGCGCAACAGAGTAGCGCAGATAAGCAAGTTGTATGCAAGGCTAAGAGACCGAGTTACATAGAAATAACCTGATTATAAATTTGAAAAAACGAATAGAAAATATAGGCTCATTGATTGAAGGTTGGTGCAAGAAAAAATTAGTTTTTGCCGACCCGCTTCTGCCCTTCGGGACAGTTAGGAAAGCCCACGCACATTGCACACATATGCAAATCGCACAGGCTGACACACAAACCAAAATTTGCAAAAGAGTGCAATTTTCCCCAACGCTCCTTAAAATACAATAATGATAAAACCCAAAGAAGAAATATTTCAATATTATTTTTACTTCGTTCAGGAACGAATGAATATCTTTTGGAATAAATATGACCGAAAATTACCTTGGACTACCGATGAGATATTGCGAAAACATAAATTCACCAATGTTTACAGGGCTGCAGATAGAGTAAGTCAGTATTTAATTAAGAATGTAATTTATCAAGAAAACTCATTCACGCCGGAGGACACTTTATTAAGAATTCTTGTTTTTAAAATTTTCAATAAACCTGAAACTTGGGAGTATCTAGAAACTAAAGTTGGTGTAATTACACTTAAAAACTTTGACCTACAAAAAATCAATAAAGCATTATTGGAACAAAAAAATAATCATCCGATATTCAATAATGCATACATGATGACAGGTACACATTCTTTATATAATCATCTTCAGTATAAGCATGAAAAATGGCTTGAGATGGTAAAGAAAGAAATTATTGGTGGCTCAATTCTAAAAAAAATATTGGATTCAAAATCGCTGTCAGAAGTTTATGAACGACTAAGAAGGTGTTCTTTTATTGGCGATTTTCTTGGCTATCAATATGCAATCGATATGAATTATTCCTCTTCTATTGATTTTAGTGAAGATTCTTTTGTAAAAGCAGGTATTGGAGCAATACGAGGAATAAAAAAATGTTTTGAGCCATTAGAAAAGAAATATAGTTATGAGGATGCAATAAAATTCACACAAGAAAACTTTGAATTATATCAAGATAAATTTGGATATACTGAATTTAAACCACTCTTTGGTAGAGTTCCATCTCTAATAGATTTACAGAATTGTTT
Source organism: Bacteroidota bacterium (assembly GCA_013334735.1). GTDB lineage: Bacteria > Bacteroidota > Bacteroidia > Bacteroidales > CG2-30-32-10 > JAAXXA01. The sequence goes on along the minus strand of JAAXXA010000251.1, from coordinate 3,887 downwards.
TTGTGAAACAGATAAATATCTACGTGCAAAACTTCCAGAACTTCAAGTCGATAATAAAAGGATTAAACAAAAATATATAGAGAAAAATAAATCAATTGACCTGTTTTTTCCCCCGAAATGGAATATAAATTCTAAAATAATTACACCATGTATACAGCCGAGTATGAAGGAATCAACGCTTTTCTAGTTGGCGCTTCTACTCTTCTGTTGAAAGAAGGCGTTAAGCGTAATACCAGAGGTTTTAAATGCAAGGAATTGCCTGCTCCGTTCATGTTTAAGATTAAAAACCCTACCGCAAGATTAGTAACAATACCTGAAAGGAAATGGAATCCAATATTACCTTATGCTGAATCACTATGGCTTGCACTTGGTAGAAATGACCTTGAACTAATTGGACATTATTTAAAGAATATGAAGAATTTTTCAGATGATGGATTCTTTATGCGGGGTGGATATGGTCCAAGACTGAGAAACTATAATGGTATTAATAGCGACTACAAGAATAGGAACCCATTTGATATTGAATCCTCTGAACTAAAAACCTCTGAAGTTGACCAATTTAAATATATTGATTTAAATTTTCAGAAGGATATAAATACACGTCAAGCAATTATCAATATTGGTGACCCTCCAAAAGATTGTTTTGATGCAAATGGTTGTTTAAAAGAAACCAAGGATTTCCCTTGCACTCGTTTACTACATTTTCAGAAGCAACCAAATACTAACAAACTGAACTTAACAGTATATATGCGTTCAAATGATTTTATGTGGGGCGCAAGTGCTGTAAATATATTTAACTTCACATTTATACAAGAATATTTCTCTAAAATATTAAATCTTGATATTGGTGACTATTATCATATCGCAAACAATTTCCATTACTATGATGAGTTTGAAAATGACTTATTTGCGTTTTCAAATGTTAAAGATATAAATGATACTGGATTTCATTATTCTAAAACCTTTAATAGCCTTGCCGAATTTGACAAACTAACAGACAAACTAAGAATAGAAGAAGAAAAATTACGACGAGGTCAAGGAAATGGATTAGTTGATTTTGGAGATGATTTTTTCAATGATTGGTATAAAGCTTTTTATACTTTCAATACGAAAACAAAACTTGAATTTATGAACCCTGAATTACAAACCTTATTTAAAAAATACCAACTTTTATGAATGAAAAAAGCATAAAAAAAATCACAGATGATGTGACAGCAATTCTTCTAAAGAAAAATCAGGACTATGGCGGAGCAAGCTTCGATTTAGGCCTTAATGGCAATATGGTTCACTTATGGGATAAAGTTAGCCGATTTCGAAGTCTTATTTCACGGGATAATCAGAATGTAAATTTTGAAAGTCTTGAAGACACTTTGAAAGACATTATAGGGTATGCCGTAATTGGGTTGCATATTTTAAATGATGACCAAATTAAAGACAAAATATATGGACAATACTAAAAATGTTTTTATAAGTCATCATCATAAAGATGATAAATCGGTATCCGCTTTTACGGATTTATTGGCTGGTAAAGATTACAATATTAGAAATAGTTCTATCAGAGTAAACGAAAAGAATAAGGAGCGTCTAGAAAAAAAACAAATCCCTAAAAAAACTTTAGAAAGATTGTTAAGCATGAAAATGCGATGGGCTGGAACTGTAGTAGTTCTTATTGGTACGCAAACACACTCAAGAGAATGGGTTAATTGGGAAATTGACCAAGCGGCCAAACAAGGTAAGAGAATTATTGGCGTATATATAAATGGGGCGAGTGATTCAGATATTCCTGAAAGTTTTGAAAAATATGGAAATGCCTTAGTCGGTTGGAAATCAGATAGAATTATTGGTGCAATTGATGGTTCAATAAACAATTGGGAAACACCCACAGGAGAACCAAGAGAAGGTCATTGGTCTCCTTATCGTAGTACTTGCTAAAAAATAAATACCATGAAATATTACTCATATGTAGTTGCACGTGATTTTGGTTTTGCACCAAATCCATTCGGACAACATTGTACTTTAGCTACATGTAAACATAAAATTAGAAAGAACGCCTCCGTAAACGACTGGATATTTGGCATAACGTCTAAAAGGAAAGGTAATAGGTTAGTTTTTGCAATGAAAATTAATCAGAAGATTACATTTGATGATTATTGGAACACACCAGAATTTCAATACAAAAAGCCAGTTTTAAATGGGAGTTTGAAACAAATGTATGGAGATAATATATACCATTTTGATAAAACCATAAATAAATGGTTTCAGGCAGATTCTCATCATAGTCTAGATAATGGGGAAATTAATTATGAGAACCTTAATCGAGACACTAGTGGCGAATATGTTTTGGTTTCAAAAGAATTCTATTATTTCGGTTCAGAAAATATTGAAATACCATTGGCGTTAAAAACTAAATTTTCAGTGGGTAGAGGGCATAAGTTGGTAAAAGAAGAAGTTGCCTATAAGCTTATTGCTTGGTTAAAGGAAAACCATGAATGTGGTTTTCACGGAGACCCAATCTCATTTACAGGTTTTCAAAGATATGATGGAGTGTCTTAATTTTAATAGTAAAACGATGGAAGTTATTAAAGTATATTTTGATGAAAATTTTAATTTAATTTTTCAATTTTCTATTTGGTTTTTCCTGGCTATAGTATTGCTATTTATAATCTATTTTGTATTGATTAGGAAGGTATTCCGTTATAGTCTTGTAAAAATTGATATTAAACTTGGTAATGTAGGTACTGCAGAATTCAGACCAAATAAAACAGACCTTCAAATTGCGCACAAAATATGGACACAGTTAATCACTAGGAAAGCTGCTATCCCAATTGACAAAGAAAATGATGTAATTGAAGAAATTTATGATTCATGGTATGCATTATTTCAAAAGGTAAGAGAGTTTATAAGTGATATCCCAGCTGATTTGATAAGGAATAATAGTAGTACAAAAGAAATTGTCCGTATTGCTACTCAGACTTTAAATGATGGCTTGCGTCCTCATCTAACAAAATGGCAAGCACGATTTAGAACATGGAGTAGTTCGAAAAAAGACAAATTAATGGAAATGACACCACAGGATTTTCAAAAAGAATATCCTGAATACAAGTACCTAATTGAAGATTTAATGTTGGTTAATGAACAATTAATCCAATATGCACAGGAACTGAAAAAAATAATTGATAAAAAATGAATCATCCCACACAACCAAGCACATTTGCAATTCGCACAAGCCAAGGCACAACCAAAAATTGCAAAAGAGCTTGTCTGTCTGCAAACGCTTTTTTGCCGACCCTAAAAACTAATTTTTTCGGAAACAGTAGTGCTTCGGTTGAACTGATTTTAGATTGTAATAAATGACTAAAAAATTGATAATGAATAAAGCCCAGCATACAACATCGTGTATAAGTAATGGCGGGGTTTGTAGCGTATTCAGGCGTTCTACCTCGCATCAAGTTCATCGTATCTTGATAGGAAAGTGCCCCGTATTCCGCCACTACTCATACACGTGACCGTTGGTAATAATTTTAAGAAAAGCAAGTGCCAGATAAAATAATCATAATTTATAAATTGCGAGCAATTAAATCCTATGATAAGGAATGAGATGCGACGTGAAAATATTCTTTGCATCCCTTACGTTACATATGACGAATTGAACAAAGCAAACGCAAACAACGCATGAAAATCTTCACTAAAAACATAAATCGCCACAGAGACAGGCTTCGGGAGCGCGGGTTAAGGCCGGTGCTGATTTGGGTGCCGGATACGCGATGGAGTGCCGTCGTCAGTCGGAGTTGCTCAAGTCGGGTGCTCATGAAAAGGAGGTGCTTGATTTTCTTGAACAGGCTGCGGATCGTAAAGGTTGGGATGCATGAAGCGCAGATTTATTTTGC
>JAAXXA010000250.1 GCA_013334735.1 Bacteroidota bacterium | reverse complement strand
GTGGAAAAGGGGACGAGAACACAATAGGCTCAGAAGGCATTTCCGAAGCAATAAGAAAAGCCAGACTTGATTCTACTGTTAAAGCTATTGTTTTAAGGGTGAACTCACCGGGTGGCAGCGCTCTTGCTTCGGATGTTATATGGAGAGAAGTAAAGCTTGCAAATAAAACAAAACCTGTTGTTGCATCAATGGGTGATGTGGCTGCATCCGGCGGATATTATATTTCCTGTGCTGCCTCAAAAATTATTGCTAGTCCTAATACTATTACAGGTTCAATAGGTGTATTCGGTGTCGTGCCAAACCTCAAGGGATTATTAAACAATAAACTTGGAATAACTTTCGACAACGTAAAAACAAATAATTATGCTGATTTTGGAACGATGACCCGTTCGATGACCAAATCTGAAAAAGAAATTTATCAAACCGAAGTTGAAAATATTTATAAAACATTTATTTCGCATGTTGCCGAAGGAAGAGGTATGACTACGGATCAGGTTGACAGCATAGGGCAGGGGAGAGTATGGAGCGGAACTGATGCTAAAAATATCGGGCTTGTTGATGAATTTGGAGGACTTGAAAAAGCTGTTGAAGTTGCTGCTAAATTAGCTAAAATTGAAAATTATAAAATTATTTCTCTGCCGATACAAAAAGAACCCTTTGAAAAAATACTCGAAATGATTGGGGGAGGTTCCGATAATGCTATGCTGAAGAAAGAATTGGGAGAAGTATATGATTATTATAAATACATTCAGAATATAAAGAATATGAATGGCGTACAAGCCAGAATTCCTTATATGATCAATATCTATTAAAAAGAAATTAGTGCCTAAAGTGCCTAGAGTTTGGAGTGCCTAAAGTTAGGATTTCTATATTTAGTGTCTGTCTGTAAACTCATAGTATGAAAATATATAGTGCAAATTTTAAAATGCAAAATCTAAAGTGCAAAATTAAAAAACAGCATAAACATTGGTAATCCTAAGTCTTAAAAATTTACAATTTACAATTTAATTTTTGCAATTTGCAATATTTTTATTTTGGCGACACTATGGACAAACTCTATTTTAGGCGCTATAAGCTTCCGCATCGGATTTTACTTTTTTAACAAGACCCTGCAAAACAGTACCGGGACCTACTTCAATAAATGTATTGGCGCCATCAGCAATCATGCTTTGTACTATTTGTGTCCAGCGAACAGGTGAAGTTAACTGCGAAACAAGATTTTCTTTAATGATATCAGGATTGGTAACCCTTTGCGCATTAACATTTTGATAAATAGGACAAACAGGAGTATTGAATTTTGTTGAATTAATTGCTTCCGATAATTCTATTCTTGCCGATTCCATGAGTGGTGAATGAAATGCTCCGCCAACTTTTAATGGTAATGCTCTCTTAGCTCCTGCTGTTTTCATTTTTTCACATGCTATTTCTATACCTTTAATAGAACCTGAAATAACAAGTTGTCCGGGACTATTATAATTTGCAGGTACGACAATTTCATCGGTAATTGACTTGCATACGGTTTCGGCAATTTTGTCATCAAGACCAAGTATGGCAGCCATTGTAGAGGGCTGAGCTTCGCAAGCTTTTTGCATAGCCATAGCTCTTTTAAAAACAAGAACAAGTCCGTCTTCGAACGATAATGCTTTATTTGCAACCAATGCCGAAAATTCACCAAGTGAATGACCGGCAACCATATCGGGTTTAAAATTTTCCCCAAGAGTTTTTGATAATATAACCGAATGCAGGAAAATAGCCGGTTGTGTTACTTTCGTTTGTCTAAGGTCTTCATCGGTTCCATTAAACATCAGGTCGGTAATGCGGAAACCAAGAATATGATTAGCCTTTTCAAAAAGTTCTTTTGCGAGTGTGGAATTTTCATAAAGATCTTTACCCATTCCAACAAATTGTGCTCCCTGTCCGGGAAATAAGTAAGCTTTCATAATATTAGTTTAAAGTTCAAAGTTTGTAAAGTTATAAAGTTTTTGCTTTTCACTTTCTACTTTATAAACTTTCTGTTTCTTTTATTTCCTGTTTCCTAAAAAACGAAGCATAAATAAAAACAGATTTATAAAATCAAGATAAAGTGTGAGAGCGCCCATTATAATAAGTTTTTTTGCGGGTTCACTGCCAAACTGTATTCCTGCGCCGATACGTTTAAGTTTCTGAACATCCCATGCGGTAAGACCTGTAAATACAAGTACTCCGGCAATACTTATTATCCAATCGAACATCGGGCTTTGCATAAACATATTAACAAGGCTTGCTATTATTATTCCTATTAAAGCCATATACATTATAGAGCCGAATTTTGAAAGATCAATATTTGTTGTGTAACCTGCAATTGCCATAACTCCAAAAGTAGCGGCAGTTACTCCAAAGGTGAGGAAAATAGAACCTCCAGTATAGACAATAAATATAAAACTCAGGCTCATGCCCATCAGAAATGAATAAACAACAAAAAGTAAAGTAAGAATTTGCGCTGAAAGCTTGTTGAACCCTAAAGACATTAAAAGAACCATTCCTAATGGCGCTAACATAACAACCCAGCCTAATCCTGTCATTCCTACCTTTCCGGTAGTAACATCTGCCGAATACAAGGAAGCGAAAAATACATCATTAGTACTGAAATAATATGCTATAAAAGCAGTAATTCCAAGGGCAATAGCCATCCACGAAAACACACTGGCAATAAAGGTTTTGGGAACTACAATAGATTTTGATTCCTGATTAGCAAAGCTAAAATCGTTGTTTTGATTTTGATTGAAATTAAACATAATTATATTTTTTAGAATTAAGAATGCAAAATTAAATAAATAATTTTATATAAATGTTAATGCAATTTAGAGCCAAGCAGATTAATAAATTCCTGTCTTGTTTTTTCTATACAAAAAGCACCCACAAAATCGGATGTTGTTGCAACGGAGTTTTGTTTTTGAATACCTCTCATTCTCATGCATAAATGTTCTGCTTCTATAACAACTGCAACACCCAGAGGTTTTAATGTATTAAAAATACATTCTTTAATTTGTGTAGTTAAGCGCTCCTGAACCTGCAATCGGCGAGCAAAAGCATCAACAATCCGGGGTATTTTACTTAAACCTACTATGTAACCGTTTGGAATATATGCTACATGCGCTTTTCCAATAAATGGAAGCATGTGGTGCTCGCACATTGAATAGATTTCGATGTCTTTTACAATTACCATTTGTTTGTAATCTTCTTTAAACATGGCTGAACGTAATATTTCTTCAGGATTCAAATCATATCCGTGAGTAAGAAACTGCATAGCTTTAGCTACACGTTCAGGTGTTTTTAAAATACCTTCTCTTTCAGGATCTTCACCTATAAGTTTAATTATTTCGTAATAATGTGAAGATAATTTTTTTATTAATTCGGGGTTGTAAGCATCAATTTTTTCATACCCGTCCATTTTATTTTGCAGCCCCATTTCTTTGTTTAAATCTCTCATAAGTAGAGTTTGTGTTATTAGTAATAATTTATGTTCGCCATGGCAAATTAGAATTAAGATTTATGATTTTTAAAGACGATATTCTATCTAAAATCTAAAATTTAAAATCTAAAATAATTATCCGAAATATTCAACAAAATTATTTTCGGTTTCAACAATTTTAACACAATGTAATTCTGCTCCAATTTTCTTAACCGGATTTTCGAGCTGTTGCCATATTTTTATTGCAATATTTTCAGTTGATGCAAGCACATCTTTCATAAAATCAACTTCGATATTAATATTTTTGTGATCAATTTTATCTATAATAATTTCTTTTAGCAATAAACTTAGGTCTTTCAAATTTATTAGCAAACCTGTTTGCGGATTAATTTCTCCTTTTACAGTAACAAACAAAGTATAATTATGCCCATGCCAGTTTGGGTTTGAACATTTGCCAAAAATTTTCAAATTCTCTTCATCGCTCAGTTCCTTCTTAAACAGCCGGTGAGCGGCATTGAAAGATTCTCTGCGTGTGATATATATCATATTAAAACAGCATTCCTTTAAGTAATTCTATAAGTTTATTGATATTTAACTCCATTTGTTCGCCCGAATTCATATTCTTAACAGTAATCTGCTTTGATTTTATTTCGTTAGTTCCTATAATTGCAACATAAGGAATATGATTGGCGTTCGCGTAATCTAACTGTTTTTTTAATTTTGCTGCATGAGGAAACAATTCTGTATTAATTCCGTTTTTTCTGGTTTCCGCAGCCAATGCTAAACAATATTTCTCTTCTTCAGCGCCTAAGTTCACAAAAAGCAGTTGAGAAGTTACGTCTGTATTTTTTGGAAAAAGTCTAAGTTCGCTCAAAACATCATAAATCCTGTCGGCGCCAAAAGATATTCCAACGCCTGAAACATTTGGCAATCCGAATATACCTGTAAGGTCGTCATAGCGACCGCCACCACAAATACTTCCCATTGCAATATTTCGGGCTTTAACTTCAAATATAGCTCCTGTATAATAATTAAGACCACGCGCAAGAGAAAAGTCAAATTCAATTTGTTCGGTCTTGAGGAATCCTGAATATTCAGCAGGTAACGATTTCAAATAATCAAAAATATTTTCCACTTCCTGAATACCTTTCATCCCTATTTCCGAAGTTTTGCAAAATTCTTTAACGAAATCTAATTTTTGATCATTAGATTCAAGTTGCCTCATACTCTTAATTGATTCCACAATTTTAAGAATTTCATCATCTGAAAACCCTTTTTTGTGTAATTCATTCTTTGCATCATGAATTGTAATTTTATCAATTTTATCGAGGATAGTAATAAAATCGTTAAATTTATCCTTCAATCCAAGAGATTCAGCAAATCCTTCCAAAATTTTTCTATTGTTGATTTTGATAACAACCGAGATGTTCAGTTTATTGAATATATCGATGGTTAATTGTATAAGTTCAAGTTCGTTTAGAAGAGAATTACTTCCTATTACATCCACATCGCATTGATGAAACTCGCGATAGCGCCCTTTTTGTGGTCTGTCGGCGCGCCATACAGGTTGTATCTGATAACGTTTAAAAGGGAAAGAAATCTCATGCTGGTGCATAACAACGTAGCGGGCAAAAGGCACAGTAAGGTCGTAGCGTAATGCTTTTTCGGAAATATGTTTTGCCATCTGGGCAGAAGTTTTTCCTTCAGAATAATTTTCGAGTA
>JAAXXA010000862.1 GCA_013334735.1 Bacteroidota bacterium | reverse complement strand
AAATTATGATGAATGTTGATAAAATTAATATTATTATAATTTTCTGTGTCATCTGCGTTCAATTTTTATGAATTCTTTTTTTATCAAAATTTTGCTTTAATTTGCATTTCATAATTTAATTAATGGGAAACACCAAAGTAGCAATAGTAATCCTCAATTGGAACGGGAAACGCTTTCTTGAAAAGTTTCTTCCCTTTCTTGTTAAATACAATTCTGCTAATGCCGAAATTATTATTGCCGACAATGCATCATCCGATGATTCTATAGATTTTCTTCAATCAAATTATCCGGAAATAAGGATTATCAGGAACAACGAAAACGGTGGTTTTGCCAAAGGATACAACGATGCTTTTTCTCAAATTGACAGTGAATATTATGTGCTGTTAAATTCCGATATTGAAGTTACTCCAAACTGGATTGACCCTGTTATTGAGCTAATGGACAAAGATAAAACTATTGCAGCCTGTCAACCAAAAATCCGTTCATATTACAATAAGGATTATTTTGAATATGCAGGTGCAGCAGGTGGTTTTATTGATAAATATGGCTACCCGTTTTGTCGTGGTCGTATTTTTCAATCGGGAGAAAAGGATGAAGGACAGTATAACAATGCAACAGAAATATTTTGGGCAACAGGCGCCTGTATGTTTGTAAGATCCGAACTTTATCACAAATCAGGCGGTCTCGACAATGACTTTTTCGCTCACATGGAAGAAATAGATTTTTGCTGGAGACAGAAAAACGCCGGATATAAAATCATGTATTGTCCCGATTCATTAATATTTCATATTGGAGGAGGTACTTTGCCAAAAAATAATCCTAAAAAAACATATTTGAATTTCAGAAATAATTTTTTCCTGCTTTTTAAAAATCTGCCGTCAAACAAGCTTTTCCCTGTTTTTTTTATAAGATTATTCCTTGATGGAATTGCCGGATTAAAATTTTTAGCAGAAGGACATTTCAAGGATTTTATTTTTGTAATTAAAGCGCATTTTGCATTTTATTTTTCGATAAGTAAATTATTAAAGAAAAGAAGAATATCCAAACACGTAAATGTGTCGTGTATTTACAACAAATTAATTGTTTCAGAGTATTACATTAAGAATAAAAAAACATTCAATCAATTGGATGAAAAATCATTTTCCTGAATAGGACATAAATTGAGAGCCTTTGTGTGCTTATCCCTAAGCATAAGTTTCATTTCAAAAAATATCATTGAATGATAGTAAAGCAAGTCTATAAGAGTTTAATCCAAAGCCGGAAATACTGCCTTTACATTTAGATGCAATAAGCGAAATACAACGGTAATCCTCTCTTGCAAAAATATTTGAAATATGAACTTCAACTACAGGTGTTTTTATTGCTGCCACGGCATCGGCAATAGCAACGGAGGTATGTGTATATCCGCCTGCATTTAAAATAATTCCATCATAACTGAAACCAACTTCCTGAAGCTTATTGATTATTTCTCCTTCAACATTACTTTGATAATATTCTATTAAGTGTGTTGGAAAATCATCTCGCAGTTTCAATAAAAACTCTTCAAAAGAAACATTGCCATAAACTGATGTTTCCCTTGTTCCAAGGAGGTTTAAATTAGGTCCGTTGATAATAGCTATTTTCATTGTATATTCATTTGTTTTTCGTACAAAGGTAAAATAAATCGTTA
>JAAXXA010000861.1 GCA_013334735.1 Bacteroidota bacterium | reverse complement strand
TTGGGGCGTAACACGAATCAAATTCAAAGTCCATTCAATTTTAGCTTGAACATTGTCAGGTTGCTCGGTATAGAAGTCGAGAAAGTATTTTTTATATGCTACTACCTGTCGTATAAAATTCATGGTGCAAAGTTAACTATTCCGACAACAATTTCCAAATATAAAATCAAGTTTTTTATAGAAATGTTATTTTAAGGCATTAGCGGTAACTTCTTTATCTATACCATAAAATATTATCAAACCCAAACCATTTACTGCCCTTATTCTATAAAATTATCTTCACTCAAAATCCGGATACAACAAATATTTTTTTCTGATCTTTTTAAATTTATTTATTCCGCTTTGCCACGATTTGCGTATATTTTCTTCACTTACGCCACTAATGATCTGCTGACGTAATGTTGCTGTTCCGGCAAGCATCTCGAAATAAGAATTAAAAAAACTTTGTTTATCCTGTACATTCTGATAAGATTCCGTTAACCAAAAAAGATATATTTGATTCAAATTTTTCAGAAAAGTATTTGCGAAATCATCAAGTTTAAAACCATTGCATTTTATTCCCATAAAAGGAGGTTTTTTAGCTCCGGCTTTACTTACAGGCGTAAAACTAAAATTTGTATTTTTCAAATCAGGGTGCCCAATAACCTGAAAAGGGAAATCAGTTCCCCTACCCACAGAAATAATCGTTCCTTCAAATAACCCTAGAGACGGATATAAATAAACTGAATTCATATTCGGAAGATTTGGAGAAGGAGGAATTGGCAAATTATAAAAGTATGTGTGATTATAATTATTGACAGTAATATATTTCAAATTACATTTTATTCCATTCGTTAACCAACCTTCACCATTTACCATTAAAGCATATTCGGCAATGGTCATCCCATATACAATAGGCACCGGATGCAGCCCTACATAAGAAGTATATTTTTTTTCAAGGACAGGACCATCAACATAAAAACCGTTGGGATCAGGTCTGTCTAAAATAATAAATTCAATATTATTTTCAGCGCAAGCTTCCATAACATACGTCATTGTTGAAATGTAAGTATAGAACCTCACTCCCACATCCTGAATATCGTAAACAACAACATCTATTCCTTTCAGATCGCTTGCTTTGGGTTTGTAATGCTTGCCATATAAGGAAATAACAGGTGTCCCTGTTTTAGCATCGGTTGAATTTTTTATATCTTCTCCTGCATCAGCGCCCCCTCTGAATCCATGCTCGGGACAAAATATTTTTTTAACTGCAATACCCGCGTGAATAAGGCTGTCAACAAGATGTACCTTACCTATCATAGAAGTGTGATTTGCAACTACTGCTACATTTTTGCCTTTTAAAAAAGGAAAATATTTCTCTGTTCGCTGCGAACCTGTTCTAATACTATCGGCAGAAATTGTTTTCGAATTGACATTTTTTAATTCAGTTTGTGAAAAAGAAAAAAAATTAACTGTTACAAAAAACGATAGAGTAAATACATTTAAAATTTGATATTTTATTTTCATTTAAGATTTTTATAATTATATACACAACGCAAATATAATATTTATAAATAAATAAAATACCTTTATATACCATTTGCATTCAAAGATGTAATATTGATTCGCCTCGGCGAAGAATGCTTACTTGGTATTATGCCGAGCTGCTTTCATTGGAATTTGAGAATTAAA
>JAAXXA010000860.1 GCA_013334735.1 Bacteroidota bacterium | reverse complement strand
ATCAGATAATAAAATAAATAATGAGAATAAACATTTTATTTTTATTGATTGTTGTAACAATATTTTCAGGAGAAATATTATCACATAAAATATTTTTTATGAAAGAAAAGAATCTGTCCGGATTTTATTCTTTGTCAAAGGAATGTCCTGATTCTACTAAAGAAATGACAGTGCAAGGTACTTCAATGTATCCTTTTATTAAACCTGAAGATAAGGTTAAAGCTCTTTTCGGTTATTATGCTTGCCATGATATTCAGAGGAATGATATTGTTCTTTTTAAATTTTCGGGGAATAAAAATTTATTGATAAAATTTGTAAGAGCTATTCCCGGAGATCAATGGAGTTTGAAAAAAACGGATAATGTTTATGAAATAATTATTAACGGAATCACTCTTAAAAATTCGGAAGGAAAGCCATATCAATTCTCCGAATATTCATGTAAAATGCTGAAACTTTATACCAAAGATTATCCGATTATTCCAGAGGGTGTTTATTTGCTGTTAGGCGATAAAATTGAAGGTTCTCTTGATAGCAGCCATTTTGGCTTGGTAAATAAAAATGAGATAGTCGCTAAAATTGTTTGTGATAAATAAATAATAATTCTGATTTCTATTTTATTTCCCTCCAGCTCCTACAAAATAATATTCTTTATCTGAGAATAAAACATTAAAAGTTGTTAGGCTGCCATATATACGTGTAATATATTGCTGTAAGTTAATCTTATCTTCATCAGTAAGTTTTTCATTCGAATTAATATTCTGTTCCAGTACCCTTAATCGATCGCGCAGCATAACTATTTTATGAAAAAAAACTTCTATAGGAATTTCTTTCGACTGCATTGCAGTATTGCCTGGTTGCATCATTAGCTTACCACCTGTCCATTTATCACCCATCTTTACCACTTCCTGTAACGAATTATATTTGTCGAGGACGTAAGAAAGAATTTTTTCTAATTGTTTAATATCAACACCGTTGCCGGAATCGGAAGAACTTGCATTTTCAGGCGTTTCAATAATTTCATAATCTTGACTTGCTTTTGAAAATTCAACTTTTCCGCCACGCGCAAAAAATACTTCAAAATTTGTAAGAGTAACTTTGCTTATAATACCTTCGCCGTATTTGTCGTGATCTATACGGGTGCCAATGCTTAATTCTTGTTCCATAGTGTTAATGATTAATGGTTAATGGAAATTAAAATAAATCATTTTATTTTTACCGGACAACAGTGATTTTTTTATTATTTCAAAGATACAACAGTTATTCCATTTCCACCTCTTTCTGGTGATTCATCGTTGAATTGTTTTACCTCGGTAACTGTCCGCAAATATTCATGAATTAGTCTTCTTAAAATACCGTCACCTTTTCCATGAAGTATCCTGACTTCAGGTACCGTAAGCAGTAAGGCATCATCAATAAAATGCTGAATGCTTGCAAGAGCATCATTTGCCCGCATTCCGCGCAGATCAATATTTGGCTTGAATTTTTTTAACTTTTCAGTAAGATCTAATGACGACCGTTTTGTTGAAGATTTATTCATTTTTAATTGATGTGCAAAATCTTCGCAGCTTACTTTTTCCAATTTATTTAGAGAAGTTTTTACACTAATTGTTCCGAAAGTTACATATACATCTTTTGAATCTAATCCTGTTACTTCGCCTATTGTCAATTGCC
>JAAXXA010000859.1 GCA_013334735.1 Bacteroidota bacterium | reverse complement strand
TTTTATACTCATCATCCTCATCGCATCCTTTAGAACAGAACAAATGATGCGGTATAAATATCATCTTATTTTTTAGTCTCATATTTACATCACATTTCATTTCTTTTTTATCTTCATAAAAATCGAAATGATAAACAGCCTTTTTAAATAGTTTTGTAGAAACCATAAACTCAACCAACCAGTACTCAATCCTATCTTTAATTTTTTTTGTATGAGGAATTAAATTATGAAGAGTAAAATACCAGTCCTTATTTTTTCCACCCAACAGAACAACCATAACCAAACACACTAGCATATACATATTTATTGACTGATAAAATATAATATAACCAGCCTTACTATACTTCATAATCGCATTAAACAGCCTCACATAACCATATATCTTATTTGTAACCACTTGACCATCACAACCAAGACCTATATGTCTATATGTAGGATTTTTAACATTTTCTGCTTGCCTATTTAAATAGACAATATTCATCCCACATTTTGACAATATTTTAGACAAACTATGACAATATGCATTATGTCCACCCGAATAGTTTGGATCGACAATAAGGACATCTAGCTTCTCATCAAAAAACATTATAGCGCCCCCTTTTACAAACAGCTTCTTATATATAAAGTACATTTCATTATTAATATTTCAGCTGAAATATTAATACAGATATTTATATTTTTATCTTTAATAACCATAGCCATATTTCACTTCACAACAACAATTCAACAAATAACACTACAATTATTTCTACAACGAACGATATTTTGATACATCACCACAACGACCACTCATCCCATCAACGATAGCCATTATTGATACCATACATAAAAACCATTTTTTTCTAATCACCAATACTAATGTCTCATATATACTCCTCATAACTGCAACAAAGCACAAATGCGGCAAATTTGAACGATAAAACATAATCAATCCTCTAATCATATAATACTGAGACATCTTTGAACGCTCTTTAGTCCCTATAGATGCCCCGACTTTATGATATATCACACTATTTATAGCCACAGCATTACGCCACCGCCTTCTTGAGCGATAGGCCCAATCCAGTTCCTCATAATACAAAAAATATTTCTCCTCCATTAATCCAACATCCTGAATATATGCTCTTTTAACAAGCATTGATGCCCCTGATACATATGAAATCTCTTCATCAGCCCACCTCACAGCACCCATTGATCCCAATAAAACACCATCACCAATCTGATTGCCTTTGGCACACCAATACTTATATTTAACTCCACCAACAGCTTGCACTTTAGACATTTCAGGATAATATACCAACACAGATCCACAAACACCAATATCAGCAGACTCCTCAATTTTTTTATCTAATTCTGCTAATGAATTCTTTTCAACAACAGTATCATTATTTAATAACCATATTTTTTCACAAGAACATTTAATTGCTATTTTCATCCCAATATTACATGCTGCTGCAAAGCCCTTATTTTTATCTGAACATACTACCATCAGCTCCTTATTATCAATATGACTCACAAATGAATCAGGCTCAGTCACATCATCCACAAACAATACACCACGTTCTTCATTAAAATTAAAAGAACTATCCTTTAACCACAACAATATCTCCTTAACAGAATCATCTACTGAATTATTATCTATCACAACGACAGAAAAACCATGATAATTAAG
>JAAXXA010000858.1 GCA_013334735.1 Bacteroidota bacterium | reverse complement strand
TATTTTCTGCTCTTACACGATAGTAATATGTTGTAACGCCTGATAATCCTGTTACATTACTGCTGGTTACATTGCTTACATCTTGATTGTTATAACCTGTTACGAAATTTGCAAAACTGCTGCTTGTTGATACATCAAGGTGGTAATGTGTCGCTCCTGTAGAAGAATTCCAATTTGCCGTTATTTGGTTCCCTGTAGCTCCGCTTCCTGTGATAGCGACAGGAGCTACCAATGATAATGTATTAATAAGGCTTATCCATGTTGTGCCATTATAATATTGCAATTCATTACAATCGGTATTGTAAATTATAAGACCTGTGGCAGGTGTTGCACCGGCTTCACCATTAGTGCCGATAATTGAAGCTCGTTCATTAGTAGTTATCCGGGGTATAAGCAAACCCTGATTTGTAACATTCAAATCAAGTACCGCCGAATTATTTGCAACACCTCCATTTGTGTTAATTGCTACACCCTGAGAAAAAGATTTAAAAGTGAATAATGAACAGATAACTGTGAAATATATGCAAAAGGCGCATTTCGATAATTTTATCATTTTTGTTTTCATGGTTCAATATTGTATTTTGCTATTGATGTTACGCATATTATAGAATCTGCTATTAATATATCTAACAAAAATAACTAATTGAAAATCAAATAGCAAGTACTTTTTTATGAATGAAGATATTAATACTATGAATGAGGATATTTTCATAATGAATGCAAAAATATATTTCGGGATTTAATATAAGCAGTTATTAATTTCAACCCATTATTTGCATATATTTTTGATTTATAGAAAAATAAAAAATATTCTATTTTTAGAAAAATAAACTATATTTTTGACTTCTTAATCTACAGATTTAAACATTTTTTATTAAGAAACTGTTTTGAAATTTTATATTACGTATGTTTTATTTTTAATCTTAAAAGTCACTCAGAGCCGTCCGCCATCCTGAGGAGGGCAGCGTTTCGAAGGTCAGGACGTGTCGAAGAGTGGCTATTCGGTATACTTCGACAAGCTTATACTTCAACTTTCGTTTCAGTATAATCGGCTCAGTATGACCTCATAAATTTGTCTTTTTTTAATCTTAAAAAAAAACAAAACTTTTCTAAAACCTGAAAAAATTATGCAAACACTTGTAAAAAAAGACTATTCCATGCCTATTCAGATGTTATTGATTTCAATAATATTTAGAGATTTTTCTAAATTTAAAATAGTAAGGCTTCATTCGATTTTAACATTTATTGCTTTTTCTTTATTTTTAAATACTTATTGCCAGTTAAGTGTTTCAACTGCATTTACACCCGAACAACTTGTTCAAAAAGTACTTGCAGATTCAGGTTTAATAGTTTCAAACATTTCATCTACCGGTTCTTTAAGACAGATAGGTAGTTTTACAGGTGGAAATTCTACCAATCTTGGTTTGTCAAAGGGAGTTGTTATGTCAACAGGTGTAATTGATGGTGATGG
Organism: Bacteroidota bacterium; assembly: GCA_013334735.1. Lineage (GTDB taxonomy): Bacteria > Bacteroidota > Bacteroidia > Bacteroidales > CG2-30-32-10 > JAAXXA01. The sequence goes on along the minus strand of JAAXXA010000858.1, from coordinate 203 downwards.
TAGTAGTTATACTAACTCTCCACTTGGAGATAAGGTTACTAAATTTTCAAGCACTGAATTATGGAATAATATTTCTTTCAATGGCGATACTGATATTGAAGCCCTCTCCGGTTCTCAACAAACTTCTTATGATGCAAGTGTTCTGGAATTTGATTTTATACCTGCATCTGACACTGTTAAATTAAGGTATGTTTTTGCTTCTG
>JAAXXA010000249.1 GCA_013334735.1 Bacteroidota bacterium | reverse complement strand
TTGCTGTCGGAAAGAGCTTTTGAAGGGGTAATATGTGTTTCGATCATTAACCCATGCATTTCCAGATCCAAAGCTTTTTGAGAAATACTTTCCAAAAGTTGTAAATTTCCCGAAATATGGCTTGGGTCGCATATTACAGGCAGCTCCGGGCATAAACGCATAAGTTCAATAGGTATTTCCCATATAGGTGCATTCCGGTAAGGTTTACTATCATAAGCGTAAAATCCGCGATGGACAGCAATTAATTTACGTATTCCTGCATTGTTAATTCTTTCAAGAGTTCCTAACCATAATTTTATATCAGGATTTACAGGATTTTTTACCATTACAGCAATGTCGGTTCCTTTAAGCGTTTTTGCAATTTCCTGAACGGAGAATGGATTAACTGTAGTTCGCGCTCCTATCCATAAAATATCTATTTCGTGTTTTAAGCATTGCTCGATATGTTCCGGACTTGCAACTTCTACAGCTGTTAGCATTCCTGTTAATTCTTTAACTTCTTTGAGCCATTCGAAACCACGAATACCGACTCCTTCAAATGAATCAGGTCGCGTGCGGGGCTTCCATAAGCCTGACCGGAAAATTTTTACAATTCCTGTTTCTGCAAGCGCTTTAGCTGTATTTACTAGTTGCTCTCTGCTTTCAGCGCTACATGGACCGCTTATTATTAAAGGGCGATCGCTAAAATTCAGCCATTTGTTTAATGGTAATATGTCGAGTTTAAATTCTTTCATTTTGAAGCACCTGTAAGAAAAATAATGTTTTTTTCATGGATTAAAATGTTTTTTCACAGAATTAACTGTCATATTTTTATTTCATTATTTGTTTTTTTTAACCTCGTTTGGGATTCCGGATACTCCTGTTTATTATGTATTTACCCAAATTGAAAAACCAAAGAAAAAAATTGTAAAAACTAAATAAGTACCTAAAATAATTAATAACCATTTTGGAGATATTGGTTCATCGAAAACTTCTTTTATTAATATTTCATATCGTTTTTTTCTGATAAAAAATAAATAGTTAAATAAAAAAGGGGGTACAAAGAAAAGAAATACATAAAAAAAGAAAGATGGTACTATCAGATCAAAAATCGACTTGAGTATATTAAAAACAGATAATAAGTTAATCCCTTGATATAAAGAGATTAAATAATAAGCATTGGTCTCAGAATCAGTCTTAACTCCATTTTTTGAGATCATCGTCTTCAATGTATAGAAAATCATAACATATAACTGCTTCATAATTCGTTCTTAATATACATTTTTTAATAATTTCCCAGCCTTGACTTTGTAATATTTTACCAATTCTTAAAATAGATTAGTCCAAAGGCTATTTTTATTATAGAATTGTTAATGTCGATCTGCAATATGTTTAGTTCAAAATTTTTCGTAATTAAATATTGAGTATCGGTATTAATGACTCTTGGGAGTTTGATTATTTGAATATATAGTTATTTACATTTATTTATATTAAGTTTAAATTCTTTCATTTTGAAGCGTAAAGATAAGATAAAACAGATATATGAAACTAAAAAAATATTCGCAAAAATACATAAATTTGCAGCAATTAATCTGTGAATCTGTGGCTGTTTATAGAGTCGCTTGGAAGTAACAAAAATCCAAATATGAAAAAACTATTTATTTTATTTTTTGCTTCATTAATGATAGTATCATGTAGCAAAAACAAAGTGTTTGAAAAATTTGAAAAATTTGAGAATTACGATTGGAATATGGATCAATCGCTGAAGTTTGAAGTGTCAATTATTGACACGGCTGTTGCATACAACATATATATTCCGGTTCGTCATACCGATAATTATCCTTATGATTGTCTTATGATAAATGTTAACATTAACACTCCTGTTGGAGAAGAACGAAACAAAAATTATAAACTTAATTTTCGAAATTCAGATGGTAAATTTATTGGTGAAGGATTAGGTGATATCTGGGACGAAAAAAATATGATAATGGGAAATATTAAATTTAAAAATACCGGCATTTACAAATTTGAAATTTTAAATAATATGCCTAAAACACCTACACAGGGGATTATGGAGTTGGGATTGAGCGTTGAAAAAAATAATCAGTAAAAAGTTATAAAGTAGAAAGTTTATAAAGTAAAAATATTTGGAATTTATTAGTGTTGCTACATACAAATTCATATATCGAAAACATTATAAAAGCCTTGCCGGACAAACCGGGAGTTTATCAGTTTTATGATGAAACGGGAGTAATTATTTATATAGGAAAAGCAAAAAATTTAAAGAAAAGAGTTTACTCATATTTCAATAAAGAAAAACACGAAAACGGGAAAATTAATGTTCTTGTAAGAAAAATTTCTGACATAAAGTATATCGTTGTTCAAACCGAATTTGATGCGTTATTGCTCGAAAATAATCTTATTAAAGAATATCAGCCGAGATATAATATACTTTTGAAAGATGATAAAACTTTTCCATGGATATGTATAAAGAATGAAAGATTTCCGAGAATTTTTCCAACACGAAATGTAGTAAAAGACGGTTCATTATATTTTGGTCCCTATGCTTCTGTGCGCATGATGAATACCTTGCTGGACCTGATTCGCAGATTATATCAACTGCGAACATGTAATTTCAACCTTTCTAAAGAAAATATCAACAAAGGCAAATTTAAAATATGTCTGGAATATCATATAGGTAATTGTAAAGGTCCGTGCGAAAGTTATCAGGATGAAGAAGATTACAACAGAACCATTTCGCAGGTTCAGGAAATCATAAAAGGCAATATACACAGTGTAACCAAACAATTAAAACCGCTTATGTTTTTATATTCGGAATCACTTGATTTTGAAAAAGCGCAGATAATAAAGGAAAAAATTGAACTTTTAGAAAAATATCAAAGCAAGTCAACTGTTGTAAGTCCTACCATTAGCGATGTAGATGTGTTTTCGGTTTTAAGCGATGAACATAACGGATATGTTAATTTCCTTAAAGTGATTAATGGCGCAATAATTCAATCGCATACTGTAGAGATAAAGAAAAAATTAGATGAATCTGATGAAGAACTTTTAATACACACTATTACCGGTTTCAGACAACGATTTGGCGAAAATGCCAAAGAAATAATTGTTCCTTTCGCTCCGGAAACAGATATCCCCTGTGTAACATATACAATTCCTCAAAAAGGAGATAAAAAAAAGTTGCTCGAACTTTCTCAAAGAAATGTTCGATATTACATGACAGACAAGCAAAAGCAAAAAGATTTGGTTGACCCCGAACGCCATAGCAAAAGGATACTTTCGCAAATGATGAACGATTTGCATTTGAGCGCGTCCCCTTCTCATATTGAATGTTTTGATAATTCGAATATTCAGGGCGCATTTCCTGTAGCTGCAATGGTGGTTTTTAAAAATGCAAAACCTGATAAAAAAGAATACCGGCATTTCAATATTAAAACCGTAGAAGGACCAGATGACTTTGCTTCAATGGAAGAAGTTATTTACAGGAGATATAAAAGGCTGCTTGATGAAAATATGTCATTACCGCAGCTTATAATTGTTGACGGTGGAAAAGGTCAGTTGAGTTCAGCCTTAAAAAGCCTTGAAAAGCTTGACTTGCGGGGAAAAATAAGTATTATAGGCATTGCAAAAAGATTGGAAGAAATATATTTCCCCGGAGATTCTATTCCATTGTACATTGATAAAAAATCAGAAACCTTAAAACTTATTCAATACATGCGAGATGAAGCGCATCGCTTTGGAATTACACATCACAGGGGAAAAAGAGAGAAAGCGCTCACAAAATCGCAGCTAAGCGAAATAGAAAATATAGGAGATAAATCTATACAAACTCTTTTAAGAAAATTCAAATCGGTAAACAATATTAAAAATGCATCATTAGAGGAATTACAGAAGGTTGTAGGTAAATCAAAAAGTGAAATTATTTTTAATTACTTCCGGAAAAAATAAACTGCATTATGCCCAAATTTTTAAAATTTTCCAAATTTCAATGTTAGTCCTGCATTAAATCCATTTAATACATCGGAACTTTTATTCATAATATGAGCGTCAGTGGTAAATCGATAAGATGCACCAATAGCAATACGGACAAATTTCAATAAATTCATTTCAAGTTCTACACAAGGCTCTGCAACAAGGAAAGCGTCAGAATCTTCAATATTAACATCATAGTCAAATTCATCCATATATGTTGATTTGGTATATGCAATACCGCCTGCACCTAACAGTACCGGAAATGAAAGATGAACCGGAAATTTCGGAAAAACTATGGGTTCAAGAATTAAACCGCCATATCCGCCGCAAAGATTGTATTCCCGTGAACCGCTGACATGATCTAAGTATAAGTCATTGCTGAAACCATAACCGCCAAGCCCGATTGCAAAGGAATGTCCTATGACCCATGCACCACGCCCACCTGTTATAAATGCATCTTTTCCGTCAATCGGGGAATAGCTTATAGTGAATGCGCCGTACCCGCCATGACTGATTTTTTTATTTCCGAAAATGGTTTTGATCCCATCATCTTTTTTTACAGAATCTTTTTTCGTGTCCTGAGCAACAGAAACACCTGCCAGCATTGCGACAGCTACAAGAGTGAGAATGGTTTTTTTCATAGTATGGATTATTTCACTAAGACGGGTTCTCCAAAGCCGAGCTTCTTAAGCTCCTTAAGCTGCGTGGCGGCATCGCCTGCGACCACATAATACATCTTCATGGGATCAATGTACTTCTGTACCATTGCATTGACCTCCTCAACGGAAAGGTTTCTGACATAATTTTCCTCGCGGGAGATGTAATCATCAGGCAATCCGTAGGCGCTCATCGTGTTAAGCATCCCGAGTAATGCCCGTTGCGTTTCAAACTGAAGAGCATTGCCCTTGAGCAGCGCATCACGCGTGAAATCGACATCGCTCTGCGAGACACCTGACCTGTATTTTGCCATCAGGTCTCTGAAGATCTCAGCCGACTCGAGTGTAGCTGTTGATCTTACGGCGGAACTGGCCACGAAGGCACCGAAGTTCTTCTGCCCGATGAGGTTGGTTCTTGCACCGTAGGTGTAGCCTTTCTCCTCTCTCAGGACCAGATTAACATAGCCGTTGAACGATCCTCCGAGTTTGTAGTTGGCGACAAATGCCGGGTAATAATCGGGATGGCCCCTGGGTATGGAGGGGGCTCCTATGTACAGGTTCGATTGTTTT
>JAAXXA010000857.1 GCA_013334735.1 Bacteroidota bacterium | reverse complement strand
ACTCAAGCAAAACTACCGTTGGTAGTTTTAAATCTGTGAATCTGTGGCTATTTATGGTAAATATAGTGGCTGAATAGTTAAAGTTTAATAAAACATCGAAAAAATATAATCAAATAAACATTACAGTTATGGAAACTCAGGAAAACAAGCCGGATAACAGCAAATTATTAAAAATAGTTATTTATGTTCTATCGGCTATTATTGCTGTTCTTATTTGGCAGTTGATTGTTACCAAAACAACTGTAAACACTTTTACTATTGAGAAAGAAAAAACCCAAACAAAAAATGTGGCGTTACAGCACGAACTTGATTCTCTTTTAACCGAACATGACAAGATCAAAAAAGAATATGGAAACATTTCAGGTAAGCTTTCTGAAAAAGACAGTATAATATTGGCAAAAGCCGACGAAATTCAAAAACTTATTGCAACACAAGCCGACTATTACAGAATTAAACGTAAACTCGACTACCTCAGAGGCATTACACAAGGATATGTAACTCAAATTGACTCTCTTTACAGGGTAAATAAAGTGCTTAAAGATGAAAATGTTGAAATAAAAGATAAGTTTAAAAAAGAAAAAGTAAAAACTGAAGAACTTTCAAAAGACAAAGAAGTACTATCACAGAAAGTATATCTTGGCTCTGTTTTAAAAGCTTATAATATTAAAGGAATTCCTGTAAGGTTAAAATCGGGAGGAAAGAAAGAAGAAGTGATGGAAAAAGCAAAAAAAACCGACAGGATTAAAGTTACTTTCACACTTAGCGAAAATCCTTTAACTGCCGCCGGTACAAAAACAGTATATGTACGCATTGCCCGTCCTGACGAAAAAATACTTTCAGTTAGCGATGATCTTGCGCATTCGTTTGATTTTGATGGAAAAAGCATACAATATTCCATGAAAAAAGATGTTGATTATCAAAACAAATCGGAAGAAATGAGCTTGTACTGGGACAAAACCGAAGAGTTTACACCCGGTTCCTATGTAGTATCGGTATTTACCGATGGTTACCTGATAGGCGAATCAATTTTTGTTTTGAAATAACTATTTAGAGTCTGTCTGTAAACTCATCGTATTAAAATATATAGTGCAAATTTTAAAATGCAAAATCTAAAGTGCAAAATTCAAAAAACAGTATAAAAATTGATAAATAAAAGTCTTATAAATTTGCAATTTGCAATTTAATTTTTGCAATTTTACCCTGAGCTTAGTCGAAGGGTTGCAATATTTTTATTTTTGGCGACATAAAGGACAGACTCTATTTACTCTACAATCAATTTTTTTACAAAAATTTTATTATTTGTTATTACTTTTATTGTATAAACCCCATATAAAAGATTAGTTATATCTACTGTTGTATTTATATCTGATATATTTAAGGTTTTAACAATTTGTCCTTCTACATTAATTATTTCAACCACGCCATCGTATATTCCCGTGATTTCAATTTTATCACTTCCCGGGTTAGGAAAAACAGCCAATTCATTCAAATTTTTATCACAATTTTTAACAGCAACAATATCAGAGTAATCCCGTTTACCGTCAAAATCAGTTTGCTTTAAACGGTAATAGGATATTTTATCACATGGTATTGTTACTAAATAAGAATAAAACAAAAGAGTATTGCTGTTGCCTGCTCCGTCAACTGTTCCCTCAAACTGCCAGTTTTTACAATCA
>JAAXXA010000856.1 GCA_013334735.1 Bacteroidota bacterium | reverse complement strand
CGTCAGAGGTTAAACAGCAGCAGCAATCAGCTGCATGAACAACGCGGGTTACCAGCTTAAACTCGATCCAGTTTTGTCTGATGCCTGGGGTCCACTTCAGTTTAAATTTTAAAAAATCGCGAATGACATGACATGATTGTAAGAGAGTGGGCTAAAATCTTAATTTATTTTTCGTTACTTGTATACTTCAGACTGAAATCCGGGGCAACTGTTTGAGAGTTTAATTAGAAAAAAATTTTGTTACAAACATATCCAATGATAGAATTTAGTTTTCAATATCATTTATTTATCGCCTATTCAGCGGCTGATCATAATACTGCTCTGCAATTATACAGGGTACTTTGTAGTAAATATGAGGTATTTTTAGATACAGAATCGCTTCTGCCAGGAGATTGCTGGGATGAAGAGTTAATCAAAGCCCAACAACAATCTTTAATTACAGTTGTATTAATATCTCCTAATATAGATAAGTCATACTATCAGCAAGAAGAAATAGCCGCTGCTATAGATTTAGCTCGCGATAAAAATAATCAGCATAGGATAGTTCCTATATACTTAAATTTGGAATCAAAGTCAAAGAATATCCCTTATGGACTTCGACGTTTGCATGCTATTTATATAAATAGCAATACTCCAATCATCGAAGTAGCTCAAAAAATAAAAAGAGTATTTTTTATAAAATATAAGATTCATGAAGAGCTAAAAGAAAAGGGTAAAAGTAAAGTATCCCCGAAAAGGACTGAAATAAAGCACAATAAGAAAGATGATGAAATCATTAGTTCAATTAATTTGATAAGAGAAGTGAATCAAAAGAGGAAAGATTTCAATTTATCCAATATTTCTTTATTATATATTGATGTTGATGGACTTACACATATCAACAAAATATTTGGCAAAGAAGTTGCTGATGAGGTAATAAGTGTCATAGAAAAAATTCTATCTAAATGTGCTTATATCGAAACAAGAACAGGAGAGGTTTATGAAAAATATTACTTTGTGCGTCGTGGCGAAGATGAGTTTTTATTCTGCTTAACAGAATATAGCTTATATGCATTAAGCTTTGGGGGCAGAATATGCGACATTATAAAAAATTACGATTGGATAGCAATAGCGCCGGAATTACGTGTCACAATTAGTGTCGGTGTTATTGAGTTATATTGCGATGAAGATACTGTTGATGGTATAATTCGTGCATATTTTGGATCAAATGAAGCAAAGAAATTGGGTGGAAATAAAGCCATAATGGGTCCAAAATTTCTTTCGCAGAAAATAAGTAAAAACCTAAGAGACTACGGTTCAGGTTGAATTTTATCTTGATAAAGGTGATGTTTTTTTTAACTTCTTGATGAGAGATTTTATATTTTTATAACTAAATTATCTATTTATAATTCAACCGCATCAGACTATTTACAAATATATGCATGATGACTGTGTGCCAAAAAAATAAAGTTTTTTCTTGTCATAATATCAGCATATAGCTTCAAAATACTTTTTCTGGCGAAAGCGAGTCCGATATCTCAAGCCTGATTTGACGGTATATGCTCACCAAATCGATTGACCCTCCCCGCGTCCACCCCACCCGAACCCCCGAAAAATCCAATCACCCCCGCCCGTTTGGCACAGCTTGTTTGCATCAGGGATTGAAATTTTTTACTAACTTATCCCCATTATAATCC
>JAAXXA010000855.1 GCA_013334735.1 Bacteroidota bacterium | reverse complement strand
TTGTGTTTTTTTTGAAGGTAATGTGTTGTATGATGGCAATGGGATATATGGTGGATTTAGTTTTTTGATTATCAGTCGCAGCCTGATTGTTGAATGCAAGAAATTTGTTTTTAAAGACGGTGTGTTTGTTTTGTCTAAAGAAAAGGATTATGATTTAAAGCCCATTGTTGAGAGTAAACGCAAGTATGCGCTTGATGCTAATCATATGGAGAGATTGAGTGGCGTTGGCCCGATTATCACACATAATAATAAGAGGGACTTATCCAAAAGAGATATATGTGTGATGCCAAAATTAAGGCATTATGTTTCAGGGCGAACTAATTATGTGAGTTCGAAATATTTGTTTGATGCTGATTTCGAATATATAGAGTTGTCGGGTGAAGAAAGAGCGGGAAAGACGTTTCTTCTAGAGGTCTGCGCTTTAGAGTTTTATGAAAAAGGATTTCTGCCAATTATTTTGGATTGTAAGAATGATGTTTCGAATCGGGATATTCGAAAGGTATTAAGGCGTGCTATTGTTGGGCAATACAAAGACGGTGAGGCTGTGGTCGAGGAAATATTGTCCTTGCAAAAAGAATTTAAAGTTTGTTTTGTTGATAATATTCATCTTCTAAGAGATGATGTAAAAGCGAGTATTTTTGTTGATATGCTTAGGGGTTATTGCTTTAAAATTATAGCGACAACCGCTAGAGGTTGTGAGAATATGGCGTATGAAGTTGTGAGGACGATGAAATATGTGAATTACGATATAATGCATTTTGGTAATTATGAACGAGATTTGTTGGTGCAGAAGTGGATAGATTTGGAGCAGCTGCCACAAGATGTTTCCTATGAAAAAAGGGTGGCTGTTCATAATAGATTAAATGATGTTGTTGGTAGAAATATGGTGCCCTCATATCCGGTTTATCTATTGGCGATTATACAATCACTTGAAACCCCACAGTCTCCAAATAATGAAGTGTCATCCTATGGGTATTGTTATCAGACATTGATATTTATGATGCTAACAAAGGGGGGGGTTGTAATTGGAGATTTGGATACATATTACAATGTCTTGGCCCATTTTTCTTTTGGTATTTATGAGGAAAGGATTAGTTCTGCGTCTCCAGTGTATTGTCAGAGGTTTTTTTCTGGATATTCAGAAAGGTATTGTTTGTTGATTAGTCCAGATAAGATTATCAAGAGTTTGGTGGATTCTGGTATTTTGCTTGATGATGGCTTTTCTAATGTCAGTTTTAGGTATAAGTATATCTTTGATTATTTTGTTGCAAAATATATATCTGATAATTTATCCGAAAATAAAGGCCTTGTGTCGCAGTTATGCGGTAGGATATATGATGATGAGTGTGCTATGATTTTGTTGTTTTTAACGCATCATTCAAAAAATACGGAAGTACTTGATGAGATTATATATAGTACGATGGCAATTTATCAGGAGATGGAACCTATAAGGTTTGATTCAGTAGAAATGAGTTTTATGGATTCTGTTGTTGAAAATATAACACACAAACTTAATCAGGATATAGATTATCAGAAGTATCGCTCAGATTCTTTAATTAGGCAAGATGATAATGAAATGATTTGCCGTTGCGAAACTGATAAAGATGATGAGGCGGCGAGTGATTCTGATATTGAGGAGTCTTGGGTGAGTAATGAGAAAAGACAGGTGATGAAGGGC
>JAAXXA010000248.1 GCA_013334735.1 Bacteroidota bacterium | reverse complement strand
CTTCGCAGGCACAAGCCTTCTCTCACCCTCAGAATACATAATAAACCTGTCATTCCGAACGATAGTGAGGAATCTCTTTTAAAATGTGCTCTATTTATGAATAAATTTTATTCGCCAAGGTGAATTGCGTAACATCAGTGAAGTAATTATTATTGATAATGGGAAATAAATTAGCGTTTTATGAATACATTGCTAAATAGCGTTTTTGCATTTTCTTTGAGAAAACGAATAAACATTTTATCTGTTATCTTGTTGCTTTGCGTTGTTAATTGCTTTCCCCAGGAAAGATACGGGATTGGTAATAGTATATATTCCGGAATTACCGGCAAATCGATAAACCCTGCCTTTATAGCCGGTTCTCCTTATAAATGGGACTTAAATATATTTACTTTTCATTCATATTTTGACAATAATTATATATATATATACAAAGCCAATTTACGCAATATTATTTCTGACGGAGGGAAAACACCTTTTGTGGTTAATAACGCATGGAACAGATATAAAGGTAAAAGTTCTAATTACATGTTTGAAAACAGGGAACATATTATTGGGAGAAGAAATTTTTATCTAAAAGTCCTCATGCAAGGTCCATCGCTAATGGTGAGTGTAAAGAAATGGACTTTTGCTATTGAAACTGATGCACGAGCTGAAGCATCGCTTACCAATCTTCAAAAAACAGGAGGGAAATTATTTTTCGAAGGACTTACTTATAAACCGTTGCAGAATATTGATATCACTGTACCTAAATTCAGACAAAATGCAATGGCTTGGGATGAAATAGGGGTTTCAGCGGCAAGAGAATTAATTTCAAAAAGAGGAAATATTGTAAAAGTAGGCATTACGGTAAAAGACTTAAAAGGATTTGCAGGAATTTATTTTTTAAACAATGACATGAAATTATACGTTCCTAATAGTACAGACCTTTTTTTTAATAATATAAATGCAAAATACGGATATTCCATTAACCTTGATAACCCGATTAATCCTCAAGGAACCGGTAAATCCGTTGATTTAGGTATAACAATTGAAAAAAAAGCTCCACTTAAGAAAAGAAAAATTATTCCATGTCCTGGTTACTGCAATAAAAATATTGCGCTTCAGTATAAATGGAAACTTGGATTTTCATTAATTGATATTGGCTATATCCGTTTTAAAGATGCGCGGACATTCCAGTTTGATAATAAATCAGACAAATGGTATAATTTCAATCAAGTAAATATTAGCAGTATCAGCGGATTTGATACAACTTTGAGTGAACATTTTAACGACAGCCCTATTCCTTTGCAAACAGGTAATAAATTTACCATGCTATTGCCATGGGCTGCAAGTATTCATTATGATTACAATATAGGAAATAATTTTTATGTTAACGGTACATGGATGCAGCGCATTCCGCATTTCGGACTTCCGGGTGTTGACAGGGTAAATTCTATTGCTATTACGCTAAAATATGATTACAGCAGATTTGGTTTTGCAATTCCTATTGTATTTTATAACTACCTCTTGCCACGAATAGGGCTTACTATAAGACTTAATAATTTTATGATTGTTGGAACCGATAAACTCGGAGCATTTATCGGGAATCGCCTGTCGGGCGAAGATATTTATATGGCTTTTAAAATAAACGTTCTAAAAAAATGCCAACGCAAAAACAGGACAAAGTCTTATTTTAATGTGTGATTAAGTAGAAAACTTTTAATTTAATGAAATTTCCCTTACAGCAGCCGGATTGTTATTTACTCGCTTTATTAAGTGAAATACTAAGCTAATTGTTACTGAGAAATTGAAGATGAGGAATCAATCATCACTTTATGCACTGCGTTGTTTTTTTGGGGAAAGAGATATAATCATAGACTGAATACAAAAACAACATTTTCTCATAGTTTCTAATGTCCTATAATAATAATTAATATTTGAATATAGGAGAAAATGAATAATAAAATTAAAATTAACAGAAATGCTCCTTCGGGTGCAGTTTATGGTTTAGGTATTATTGGCGCTGCAATTTATTTTATTTCGTATGCCACAGGTTTTAAAATGGGTGTACTTAGATTTCCGAAAGCAATTATACAGCCTGCATTCCTTGTATATGAAGCGTTTAAACATTTAGCGCAATAACTTAAAGTAAAATTTTTAAAAGAAATGAGTTAAATACATTAATAGATTATTGCCCATTCATAATTTTTAAATTTTTATTTTCTTTCTTTTTCAAAAATTTCTGTTATTTTTTTTGCATATTTGTAGCATTAAATATTCATCATAAAAAATTATCATAAAATGAAGGATACTCCTATAAATAAAGAAGTAGTAAAAAGGAAGCTTGCAGAAAGCAAAATTTCAAATATTGGAAAGGCAAGTATACGCGAAATAAAAAGACTTATAAACGAAATTGAAACAGAAACCGGAGAAAAGTACATCCGAATGGAAATGGGTGTACCGGGGCTTCCTCCCGCCCGAATAGGAACCGAAGCAGAAATTGAAGCTCTTAGAAATGGCGTTGGCGCTATATATCCTGAAATTGACGGGCTTCCAATTTTGAAATCGGAAGCTTCCCGTTTTATAAAACTTTTTCTGGATGTAGATGTTACACCTGAAAATTGCATCCCCACAGTTGGTTCAATGCAAGGTGGATATGCATCATTTATGACCGTTAACAGGATGTATCAGGAAAAAGATACTACCTTGTTTATAGATCCCTGTTTTCCCGTTCATAAAATGCAACATAAAGTTATAGGAATAAAATATGAAGCATTTGATGTTTATAACTATCGCGGCGAAAAATTGAGAGAAAAACTTGAATCATTTCTAAGAAAAGGCAATATTGCCAGTATTATTTATTCAAACCCAAACAACCCTTCATGGATTTGCTTTACTGACAAGGAACTTCATATAATTGCCGATCTTGCTAATAAATATAATGTAGTGGTTATGGAAGACCTTGCATATTTTGCAATGGATTTTCGTAAAGATTATTCTAAACCCGGTGTACCACCTTATCAGCCAACTGTTGCAAAATATACTGATAATTATATTCTTTTTATTTCAAGCTCAAAAGCTTTTAGTTATGCAGGACAAAGGATAGGATTGATGGTTATTTCACCTAAACTTTTTAGTACTAAGGCTCCCGATTTAAAAAGATATTATAACTCTGATATTTTTGGACGCGCTATGATTTTCGGGACAGTATATTCATTGAGTTCAGGAACTTCTCACAGCGCTCAATATGGTTTAGCTGCTATCTTAAAAGCTGCAAACGACGGCACTTATGATTTTATTAAGGAAGTAAAAGAATACGGTGAAAAAGCCAAAATAATGAAGAAAATGTTCACAGATAATGGATTTAAGATTGTTTACGACATGGATGAAAACGAACAGCTTGCAGATGGATTTTATTTTACCTTTTCTTATCCGGGGTTTACGGGAGAACAACTTCTCGAAAAACTCATATATTATGGCATAAGCGCTATTTCTCTTGCTATTACCGGAAGCGAAAGATTAGAAGGTATGCGCGCATGTGTTTCTTTAGTTGACAGAAAACAATTTCCAATTCTGGAACAACGTCTTAAATTATTTAATGAACATCATAAAATCAACTAATATTTTTCGCAAATCATTAATTAATGTCTGCCTGCAAAGTCGTCATTGCGAACGTAGTGAAGCAATCTGGTTGCTGATAGTCACGAGATTGCTTCGTCGTTCCTCACTTCGACAAGCTCAGTGCAACGCCTCGCAATGACGTTATATGTGGACATTACGGACAGACATTAATTAACAGTCATAAAAAATAAATTAAAATTTTTTAATTTTTTGTTAATTGTTTAACAAATAATATATAGCTTTGTAAGGCACAGATAAAATATTAAATTTCAGGAGATAAAAAAATGGCAAAAGCAATAGGAGCAATAGTTATAGATACAGAAAGGTGTAAAGGATGCGAAGTGTGTATAGGCGCTTGTCCTCAATCGGTAATTGCAATGGCAAAAGCAGTTAATAGTAAAGGTTATCATTATGCTGAATCAGTTAATGATGATTGTACCGGATGCACTAACTGTGCAGTAGTATGCCCTGATGGTGTTATTACTGTTTACAGAGTAAAAAGTTAAAAATATTAAAATAATATTTCCAAAACAATGAAAGAATTAAGATTAATGAAAGGCAACGAGGCAGTAGCAGAAGCTGCTATTCGTGCCGGCGCCGATGGATACTTCGGATACCCAATAACTCCTCAATCAGAAATTATGGAATATCTGATGGCGGAGAGACCTCATTTAACAACAGGAATGGTTGTTCTACAAGCCGAAAGTGAAGTTGCAGCTATAAACATGGTTTATGGTGGCGCAGCATGTGGGAAAAAAGTAATGACATCTTCTTCCAGCCCCGGTATAAGCCTTAAAATGGAAGGTATTTCATATATGGCAGGAGCCGAACTTCCTGCGCTTATTGTTAATGTTGTTCGCGGAGGTCCGGGTTTAGGAACTATCCAGCCATCGCAATCCGACTATTTTCAGGCAACAAAAGGTGGCGGACATGGCGATTACAGGCTTCTTGTTCTTGCTCCTGCTTCAGTTCAGGAAATGGCTGATTTTGTTAAATTGGGCTTTGAACTTGCCTTCAAATACAGGAATCCATGTATGATTCTTTCCGATGGTGTAATTGGACAGATGATGGAAAAAGTAGAACTTGACGAACAAATTCCACGATGGACAAGAGAAGAAATTATTGAAAAAAATCCTTGGGCTACAACCGGTAAAACTCCCGACAGAGAAAGAAGTATTATCACTTCACTTGATCTTGATTCTTCCAAACAAGAAAAACACGTTATAAAACTTGGAGCTAAGTACAAAAAAATGGAAGAAGAAGAAGTGAGATATGAAAAATTTTCATGCGATGATGCAGAATATCTCCTTGTAGCTTTTGGTTCCAGCGCGCGTATTTGTCAGAAAGCTGTTGATTTGGGTAGAGCAAAAGGTATAAAAGTAGGTTTACTCAGACCAATTACTTTGTTCCCATTTCCAAAAAAACCAATTTCCGAATTAGCAAATCAAGTTAAAGGTATTCTTGTAGTTGAAATGAACCTTGGACAAATGATTGAAGATGTATTGCTTGCGGTTAATGGAAAAGTAAATAAAGTAGAACATTACGGACGTACAGGAGGAATAATTCCAAGCCCCGAAGGTGTACTTTGCGCATTAGAACAACAAATAATA
>JAAXXA010000854.1 GCA_013334735.1 Bacteroidota bacterium | reverse complement strand
TATCATATTCCTGAACCCAGTTTCTGACCTGTTGTTCTATTCTTTGCCATATACCGCGGTTAAAATCGGGTAACTGCGGGCTCATGTTTGTTAAAAAAAACGACTCGGTCATTGCTATCGAATCAAATTTCATATCGCCTGCCGGCGTTAAATGTCCCCGATCGTAACCCGAACCTTTGTAATCTTCCAAAGTAGCTGAATTTGAACGATCTTTTATAAAAGGATCTCTCCTAAAATCATCCGACCTATCTAATTTCCCATCCAGTACCTGCTGCTTTGTGAGCATATATGCTGTCCACTCTGCCAGTTTATTCTCTATCGAATATGAAATTGTATAATACTTGTGTGAAATAATATCTTTTGTTGTTGATGTGGGATAAAAATAAAAGGACTGTCCGCATAAATTGCTCACAAAGCCCAATAATATCGAGGCTATAAAAATAAGTTTGTTTTTTTTCATTTTGTATTTTATACTAATTTTTTAAAATATTTATAAGTGTATGTTTTCTAAGAAAAGGAATAACATTAGTTGTATTCTGTGTAAAGCAATATTCCAGCACATCATCAAGTCCTATTTTTTTAAGGCGGTGGCGATGAGAAGCTTTTTCGATATATGCTAAAACATTTGGTTTTGCTATATTCCACAGGTCAATGGCTGCATAGGTGGAATCAAAGCATGTAGAAAAACCTTTTGTAATCAATAATTCTGAAAGAGCGCCTGCCATTATAGTATCTTCAAGGTTAAATTTGTTTTTCCAACCTGAACAAAAAATAACAACATTCTTATTTTGTTTATAAAGCCAGTTTGCTAAAACTGAAATATTTGCAAATGCTCCCAGAACAACTGTGTCGGAAATTGAAGCCTGTTCAATTGCCTGTGTACCATTGGTTGTAGTAATAACAATTTTTTTATCCTTTACATTTTCTTTAGAAAAATTAAATGGAGAATTGCCAAAATCTGCTCCTTCTATGACTATTCCATCGCGTTCGCCCGCTATCATGTACCCTGAATTTTTGTATTTCAGAGTATCTTTAATTTTTGCAATAGGTACTATTTCAATGGCTCCATTTTCAAAAGCGGTACAAATAGCAGTTGTAGCCCTGAGTACGTCAACTATTACAACGATAAAATTCTCGCTAGTTTGAATAAACGGGAAAAGGGCAGGAGAGAAGCACGTTTCTATTGTTCTTTTTTCTAAGTCTTTATTCATTTGGGATAATCGCTCGGCATTTGAATCAGCATATTATTTTTTGGATGGGCTTTTCAATTCAACCATATATTCCCTGGCTTTTTCTTCAACTATTTTTCTCGCTTCTTTTACTTCAGAAACAGTAGGATTGACGAATTTTGATATGGCATTTTTTAATCGTTTTCCATAATTAAATCCAAAAGCCGATGTAACTTTTTCAACAATATCCTTTTTATTACCAACAAGTGAAAGCGCTAAGGTTTTAATGTCGAAATCGCTTAAAATAGTTTTTATTGTAGCTTTAGAAATGTCCAAAAATAAATTTAATTCATTTCCTTTTACAACAATAATTTTTTTCTTTTTAACTATAGGTGATATGTTTGATTTAATTGGTTTTTTAGCTTTAGCAGTATGTTTTGGTTTAGCAGTAACTGCTTTTGTAACATCTTTTTTTATTGTTTGAGCTTTTACAATTGAGGCTTTTTTAAC
>JAAXXA010000247.1 GCA_013334735.1 Bacteroidota bacterium | reverse complement strand
TATGAATTGTAAATAGAGTCATTCATAATATATTTAAATATTTTTACCGGACAACAGTGTGTTAAAATTAGAATTTGTGTTAATGGGGTACTTTTTCACAATTTTTCAATTTGTCGGTTAAAAGTCCTGCTGTTAGGGATGTCGTTAATGATTTCGTCAGCAGTTTGTTTTGATTCCCATGCACCGAATGCTTTGTAAAAAGAATTTTTCTTGTTAGCAAAATCCGTTTTAACTGAAAGTGTAAGTTTAGAAATAAGTTCAAGTTTATCACTCGGACTCAGATTGTAAAGCAGTCGCAAATAACCTTCAATAAGAGTTGTATTTATATCTATTGCTTTCATTTTAGCTCTGATTAATATGGGTGCAAATATAATGAAAAGTGACACTTCTCAGTTAGTAAAGATAATTATTGATTACTGAATTTTGTAGCATTTTTCTTTTTCTTACTTTTCCATTTTTTTAATCCTATAACATCACTGCGAACATCTTTTTTCCAAGTTTTACTGTAATTTTTTTCCAAAAAATCAAAAATTTCCCAATTATATTTTTCGATACATATTAACCTTGCAGCAATACATCCATAATCAAAATATTTTACATTGTATTTTCTTTCGAATATCGAATCTGTTGTATAGGTTAATGGAGTTATTCCTCCTATTATAAATAGATAAAATAAATCTTTTTTTAAATCATTCTTTGCAATATCTTTTGCACATTCACAAGTTTTGGAGTTAATAAATATAAGCTTTGAACTTGAATTCATTTTCCCTGCCACTATATTCGAGTCTAATTTATCATAATCTTGTCCAAGACAAAAAAATGATAATATCGTAAATATAATTGCAAAAATAAATTTCATATCAAATACTTTATAAATTTTAACTTTCCACGTGACTTTTAACTCCCCAAAATTGCAAATAGTCGAATCTGTTTTATAAACCTATTCCGTATCAGTAATATTAATTTTCACTTCACCTTTTTCACATAATTCACCAAACCTTTGGAATCAAAGATTGCCATTAGTTTTGAGGGCAGAGGAGAAAATTTAAAAATATTGTTGTTGATATGAATTTCGCCTTTAGCAAAGTCAACATCTACTTTATCGCCTTGTTTGTAAGCATCAACAGCTTCGGGAACTACAAGTATTGGTAAACCCTGATTAACTGATGAGCGATAAAAAATTCGGTTTACCGATTTGCAAATAACTGCTTTGATGCCTGCATAAGCAAGCCCTACAGAAGGATGCTCGCGCGAACTGCCGCAGCCAAAGTTAACTCCTGCAATGATTACATCACCTGCTTTAACCCGTTCAGTAAAGCTATCATCAAATCCTTTAAAAAGGTGAGGCATTATTTTTTCGGCTTCGGAACTGTTTACATTATAAGTAAGATTTCCTGCAAACATCTGATCGGTATTGAGATTGTCAACATCGGAGTAATTCCATGTACCGCCACTGTAACGGTCTTCATCTTTTTTAATAGAAACGGTTTTACTTTGAGGTATTTCGAAAGGGAATTTATCGTGAGCAACTATATCTCTCGGATCGCTTATAGCCCCGTTAATTGCCGACCATGCTACTGTTGCAGGAGAGGCAAGATAAATATTAGCTTTTTCGTTACCCATACGACCGAGGAAATTTCTGTTAGCCGTAGAAATTACATTTACACCATCAGCAGGTATCCCCTGCCCTGTTCCCAAGCATGGACCGCAGGATGGAGCAAGGATATTAGCTCCCGCTTTAAAAAATATATTTATCAAACCTTCTTCCATTGCCAGCAGATAAATCATTTGCGATGCAGGAATAATGAGCAACTGCACATTTTTAGCAACCTGTCTGCCTTTTAAAATGTTAGCGGCAATACGAAGATCTTCAAGGCGTCCATTAGTACAAGTGCCTATCAGCGCCTGTTGTATGCTAAGTCCCTGAACATCGGAAACAGATTTTACATTATCAACATTATGAGGAGCAGACACAACAGGGAATACATCGGCAAGATTAATTTCATATTCCTTAGCATAAACTGCATCTGCATCAGCCCATGTTCCTTTTGCTTTTTCGCCTAAAAATTCTGAAAGCACTTCATCAGCAGGAAATACGGCATTTTTAGAACCCATTTCGGAAGCAAGGTTTGCAATAGTCATTCTGTCGGCAATTGAAAGGGTTTTTACACCATCGCCATGATATTCAACAGATAAATAATCTGCGCCGCTTGAGCCCATCATACCTATAATCCATAGGGCAAGGTCTTTTGCAAAAACACCGGATTGTAATTTTCCTTTTAAAGTAATTTTTATAGAATCGGGGACCCGAAACCAAGTTTCGCCCTGTTTCCACAAACCTGCTGTTTCGGTTCTGTCAATACCTGCCGCAAAAGTATTGAAAGCGCCGGCGGTACAAGTGTGGCTGTCGCTGCCAACAATGATCATATTTGGTTTTGCATAAAGAGAAACTATCTGATGGCAGATACCTTTACCCACATCGTGAAATTTAGTAATACCATACTTTTCAGTTATATCACGGACTTTCTGATAATCGTTTGCCAACTTAGCGTTTGTGGGCGGAGCGTTATGATCCAACACAATAAGAATTTGATTGGGGTCGAATAATTTTTCACCACCCATTTTAGCAAATGTTGCATTAATACTTGCAGTATTGTCGTGAGAGAGGACAATATCAGGTTTTTTAAAAACAATGGCTCCAGCTTCGGCGCCAAGGATTTTTTCGGCAAATGTTTTTCCCATATATTAATAAGTATAAAGTTAGAAAGTTTATAAAGTAAAAAGGAATAAATTATTTAGTGTCTGTCTTTAATATCAAAGATTTTTGAAATAATTTTAAATTTTAGAATTATCATTTATGATTTAAAAGCAGATATTGAATCTCAAATCAAAAATCACAAATCAAAAATAATGTTAATACTTAACATTACCGATAAACTCTATTTCGTTATTTTAATTTTATTGAATTGTTAACGAAATAATTTTTTGATACAAAAATATGAAAATTTTGAATAAAAATAATCGTTATTACGAACCATAAAAAATGAAACAGAAAGCGATCTTTTGTAATACCCTTCAATATTGAGATTGCTTCGTTGTGCCGCCTCGCAATGACGTTATTATTTACATAACAGACATACTCTAATTAGCAAATTCTCGGTAATTGTTCCCCTGTTAGCATGTCAACAATACGTCTTCCGCCTATTTCAGTATTCATTATCAAAAGTCCTTTGTTAGTTTCAACTATTTCGCCTATGATAGCAGTATTTTTGCCAAATTCATGGTTTTTCAATACATCAAGAATCAAATCTGCATCATTTTTACCGGCTACCATAACAACTTTACCTTCGTTAGCCATGTACAAGGGGTCAAAGCCAAAAATTTCGCATAATCCCTTAACACTTTCCTGAACAGGAATAGAAGCTTCAAAAATTTCAATTCCTACATTTTGTTTTTTAGCAAGTTCACAAAGAACAGTAGCTACTCCCCCGCGAGTTGCATCGCGCATAAATTTTATATCAGAAGAAGTATTAAGAACATTAGAAATTATTCCATACAAAGATGCGCAGTCCGATAAAACACTATTGGAATATTCGATACTATTTCTTGCACAAAGTATAGCAGTTCCATGATCGCCAATATTTCCATTGACAATAATTTTATCACCTACATTAATTTCGGTTCCAAAACTTATACTTTTCCTCCTTTCATCAAGCATTCCGATACCTGAAGTATTTATAAATATTTTGTCGCATTTTCCTTTGTCAACCACTTTTGTATCGCCTGTAACAATCTTCACTCCTGCTTTAGAAGCTTCTTCAGACATTGTTTTTACAATAATTTCCAAGTCCGAAAACAAAAAACCTTCTTCAATAATAAAACCGCAGCTCAAATAAAGAGGTTTAGCGCCCGATACCGACAAATCATTCACAGTACCGCACACGGCAAGTTTACCGATGTTTCCACCCGGGAAAAAAATAGGATCTACCACATAAGAATCTGTAGTAAATGCAAGCAAACGGCTATCAATATTTAGAATAGCTGAATCCGTTTGGTTTCTTAAAATTTCATTATCAAAATATTTAACAAATAAATTGCTTATCAATTCAGATGTAAGTTTTCCACCTGCGCCGTGATTAAGTAATATTTTATCAGAAGTCATAATTATGAATTTATAATTGCATTAATCAATATTTTTCAAAAATAGGTATAATTAAGTTTGAGCCCACTCTGAAAAGTAAATTTTCATATCCAAAATATGAAAAGCTAAGAAACTGTTTTGATTTTTTTTGTAAATTTGAAAAAAAATAAAACTTCAACAATGGCAAATAAAATAACACTTGAAAGCATAGTACAAAGGAAAGACAGCCAAATAATGGCAAGCGAATTAAGCGATGAATTAGTAATGATGGATATGGAAAACGGTAATTATATAAGTCTTAATAAAACCGGTCGTATAATTTGGGAACAAATAGAAAAACCTATACAGGTAAAGGAATTATTACAATATCTGATAAAAAAATACAATGTTGAGAAGCAACAATGCTCAAATGATACATTAAATTATTTAGAGAAAATAAATGAACAAAATTTGTTAAGTGTAAGCTAAAACCTTTTAATCCTAACTGCCCATTTTCCAAAAATCGCCATCATCTGAATAACCATTAATACTTAGAGTTTCATCTTTTACTGATAGCAAATTGATTTCCGGTTTTGTCCAGTTTTCAAGAGACTGTTTTTCTTCGTTTTTCATAATGCTACAATTTTAATTTTATAAAAAATTGTTAAGTGTTGTATTATACTTATTAACTACCAACTGGAGTCATTTTCCAAAAATCGCCATCTTCAGAATATCCATTTATACTTAATGTGTCATCTTTAACCGAAAGCAAGTTGATTTCCGGTTTTGTCCAGTTTTCTATTGATAGCTGATCAATGTCTTGCTGTAATTCGTTTTTCATAATATTCATTTTTTTAATTTTATAAAAAAATTATTAAGCGCATTATTTGTATTAACTACCTGTGTACATTTTCCAAAAATCGCCATCTTCAGAATATCCATTAATACTTAAGGTTTCATCTTTTACTGAAAGCAAGTTGATTTCCGGTTTTGTCCAGTTTTCTATAGATAATTCAATGTCTTGTTTTATTTCGTTTTTCATAATTTTTAAATTTAGTTAACATAGAAATAGTATAGGTAATGTTAAATAAAT
>JAAXXA010000246.1 GCA_013334735.1 Bacteroidota bacterium | reverse complement strand
TTTTATTTTTGCGTAACATGAGTTATAAATTTAAACAAGCTTTAAAAAAAAAATTATTTTTTTACAAATATCGGATTAATTTTACCACAAAAATAATTCTATTTTGAAAATAACATTACTTGGAACCGGAACATCTCAGGGAGTACCTGTAATTGCCTGCAATTGCGCTGTTTGCAAATCAACAAATATTAAAGATAAACGGCTTCGTTCTTCTATTTTAATCGAAACGGACAATAATATTTTAGTAATTGATGCCGGACCGGATTTTAGGCAGCAAATGCTTAGGGAAAATGTAAGCAGAATAGACGGTATAATTATTACTCATGAACACAAAGACCATATTGGCGGGCTTGATGACGTGAGAGCTTTTAATTATTTCCAGAACGAACCTGTAAATGTGTATGCGTCTGAAAACGTACAGGAAGTCCTAAGGTCGGATTATTTTTATGCTTTTGAAAAGGTTAAATATCCGGGGGTTCCTGAAATAAATCTTCACACTATTGAAAATTTTCCTTTTCAGATCAATAACGATTTGATAACACCTATTGAAGTAATACATCACCGGCTTAAGGTATTTGGTTTTAGAATAAAAGATTTCACATATATTACCGATGCTAACTATATTTCGGATATTGAACTGGAAAAAATAAAAGGTTCTAAAGTAGTAATAATTAACGCACTCCGCAGAAAACTTCATCTTTCACATTTTAATTTAGAAAAAGCTATTGAAGTTTTAAATAAAATTAAACCCGAACAAGCTTACCTTACTCATATTAGTCATCAACTGGGGCTTCACGAAGAAGTGGAAAAAGAACTTCCTCCATATATTAAGTTAGCATTTGACGGATTAAAAATAAGTGCCTAAAGTCCGCCAAGGCGGATTGGAGTGCCTTTACTTCGACTATCGCTCAGTATAACTGTATCTAAGCATCTTTACTAAAGTAAACCTGCTAAAATTCAGTATAAAGTGCCTAAAGTTTTGATTCCTTTCCAAAAAAATTAATAAATTTATAGTGTTATTTTTATAAAATTAGTGTTACTTAATAAAATTATTTTATTTTTGCACCGACAAATCTTAAATAAATAATTAAAATTAGACTAACCACTTTATGAATTATGATATAATAGCATTAGTAATTACAGCTGCTTCACTAGGGTTTCTGCATACTTTAGCAGGGCCAGATCATTACCTTCCTTTTATAGTAATGTCGAAAGCGCGAAATTGGTCAAATATTAAAACAATTTGGATAACTGTTTTGTGCGGGATTGGTCATGTAGGAAGTTCAATAATAATAGGAGCAATAGGAATTATTTTTGGATTGGCAGTTGCAAAGATCGAAATTTTTGAAGGTTACAGAGGAAGCATCGCAGCTTGGTTGTTCATATTATTCGGACTGGTTTATTTTTTATGGGGTTTATGGAAAGGCTTGAAAAATAAGACACATAAGCATATACATATACACGATGAAACAAATATTCATATACATGTTCATGAACACGAGCATGGGCATAATCACATACATAAAGAAGAAAAGCAAATAAACCTCACGCCCTGGATACTTTTTACAATATTTGTTTTTGGTCCCTGCGAACCATTAATACCAATGTTAATGATGCCTGCAGCGGAACAAAGCACTATAGGGATAATATTAGTAGCAACGGTATTTAGTGTTGTTACAATAGCAACGATGCTTACAATGGTTTTACTCCCACTTTACGGATTAAAAATGTTACCGATGAAATTTCTTCACAGATATATGCATGCCATAGCTGGAGCAACTATCCTGCTATGCGGGATCAGCATAGAGTTTATGGGATTGTAAAAAAAGTCTAATAAACTCTTTACCTCATTAAAATAATTTATATTTTCGGGAATAAATTTTTAAGAAATGTTTGCAATTAAAAATATTGCTCTTGTAATTTTTATCATTACTTATATAGGGATTATTTTTACCCGTCTTCCCAAAATCAATATTGACAGGCCTTCTGCAGCTTTTTTCGGAGCTGTGGCAATGATAGTTTTTGGCGTATTAAATTTCGATGAGGCTGTTCATGCTATAGATTACAATACAATTGCCTTGTTATTAGGAATGATGATAATAATAAGCACTCTGCAACTTGATGGTTTTTTCTCATTGATAGCACAAAAAACAATTGCATATTCGGGAAACCAATTCCGATTATTGGTGCTGATAGTATTTATCACCGGAATTGCCAGCGCTTTTATGGTAAATGACGCAGTTGTATTACTTTTCACACCTGTAATCATTACTATTTGCATAAATTCCAAATTAAATCCAGTGCCTTATCTTATTGCAGAAATACTTGCATCAAACACAGGCAGTGTAATGTCGATGACGGGCAACCCACAGAATATGCTAGTGGGAATAAATAGCGGTATTAGTTATGGTAGTTTCATTTTAAAGCTTCTCCCCGTTTCAATATTGGGATTGTTAAGTATTATTTGGGTTATGCGTTTGTTGTATCCTTCGGTTTTTAAAGGTAAAAAAAATATTACATTTTCACAAGAGAATATCAATTATAAATACTCTTCGATGCGAATTTCGGTTCCCATTTTTATTTTAGTTACGTTTTTATTCTTCTTCAGTAATATGATAGGGTTATCTATACCAATAATAGCTCTGGCAGGGGCTTCCCTCATTTTAATATTCGGAAAAATTAAACCATCGGAAGTAATCAGAAAAGTGGACTGGGTGTTATTACTTTTTTTTGCTTCGCTTTTTATTGTTGTAGAAGGTCTTCAAAAAACAGGTATGCTTAATGATCTTATCAGTAAAAATAATTTTTCGGCAAATATGAATGGAGTGCTTGCTATACATGGAATTTCGCTTTTTTTCTCTCAGATTGTAAGCAACGTTCCTCTTACTATTGTTATGCTTCCGTTTATGAAAAGCGCAGGAAGCGAAATTTTATGGCTTGCATTAGCTTCATCAAGCACTTTGGCAGGAAACTTAACAATTATAGGCGCAATGGCAAATTTAATTGTAATTGAATCAGCTGAAAAACATAAGATACACATTCGTTTTTGGGAATTTTTCAAAGTAGGTGTAATTGTAACTATAATCAGCTTTGCTATCTCAATAGGGATGATGATCTTGCTAATAATTTATTAAAAAAATATTGCCAAAATTATATTGCAAAGTGTAAATTTTAAAATGCAAATTTTAAATTTATACTAATAAGGAAGCTTTTGCAAACAATTCATGTCAACCATTAACCCCAATAGATAATAAGGTGTATAAAGTTATATTTTTTTTGAAGGTTTTTTAAGAAGGTTCCATCCGTAAAACATAACACCAAGAAACCAAATTCCAAATACAAGCCCTCCATAAGTTTTCTCTTTTTTTTCATCATCAAATAGGTCAATAATACTGAAAATAATTGCTGCAAAACCTGCAATAATGAGAAAATAAAATAAAAAATAATCTACTTTTTTTCTTGTATATTCATCAGCTTCTCTTTCTTCTTGTTTTGCCCGTTGTTGCTGATAATATGCTTTATTATTAGCTTCATTATTTGATGTACGTTGTTTGTTTTGCGGTCTCAAACCCGTTGAAGAAGGATATTTTAATTTGAAATCGTACCATCTTCTTTTATCAAAGTTAATCAACACCTGATAAGCTTCGTTGATACTTTGAAATACAGCTTTGGAATCAGGCATTCGATTAATATCAGGATGATAAAGCTTTGCCTTATTACGATATGCTTGCTTTATTTCATCAACAGAAGCATTGCGTGAAATATCCAATATTTTATAATAATCAGGTAGCATCAAACAAAGATAATAAATAAAAAAAAAGCAGAATAAATTCTGCTTTTTTTAATTAAATTCATGATTTAACCTTTTATGAATTAAGCATAACAGGCATTACAAGCATAAGAAGATCTTCGTCTTTATTTTCGTTGTTAACAGGGATAAGTAAACCTGCGCGGTTTGGAGCGGACATTTCGAGGCATACTTCGGTGTTATCAATATTATTAAGCATTTCGAGAATGAATTTTGAATTGAAGCCTATTTCAATATCTTCACCATCGTACTGGCAAGTAAGTCTTTCTTTAGCTTCATTAGCAAAATCAAGGTCTTCGGCAGATAAAGTAAGTTCTTTTCCGCTAATTTTAAGCCGAACCTGATGAGTAGATTGGTTCGAAAATATAGAAACACGTTTAATTGAATTAAGAAAAGGAATCCTTTCAATAGTTAATTTGTTAGGATTTTCAGTTGGGATAACAGCTTCATAATTGGGATATTTACCGTCAATTAGGCGACAAATTAAATTAAAACTTCCAAATTCAAAAAAAGCATTAGTAGTATTATATTGAATTTTAACCTTGCTATCTTCATGCGAAAGCAGATTTTTCAATTGGTTCAGAGGTTTTTTGGGAAGAATAAATGAAGCTACTTCTTTCGATTTAGCATCTGCTCTTTTATAACGAACAAGTTTATGAGCATCGGTAGCAACAAAAATAAGATTTTCAGGCGACAGTTGACAGAAAACACCTGACATCACAGGGCGTAATTCATCATTTCCTGTAGCGAAAAGAGTTTTGTTAACAGCTTGCGCAAGAACTTCGGCAGAAATTTCGAGTGATGAAAAATTTTCGAGTGATGGAATTTTCGGAAATTCATCAGAATTATGACCTGTAAGTTTATATTTACCTTCTCCGGCAGAAATTTCAACAGCAAAAGTAGTTTTTGGTTCGATAGTAAAAGAAACCGGTATATCAGGGAAAGTTTTAAGTGTTTCGAGTAAAATTTTAGCCGGTAAGGCAATACTTCCCGATTCTTCCGACTTAGTAACGGCTACTTTGGTAGTCATAGTTGTTTCGAGATCGGAAGCAGATATTGTTAATCCACTTTTGTCAAGTTCAAAAAGAAAATTATCGAGGATTGGTAAAGTGTTGTTACTGTTAATAACTCCACCAATAGCCTGAAGTTGTTTAAGTAATAAAGTGCTTGAAACTATAAATTTCATAATGTTTATTTTTTAAAATTATTTTACAAAAATAGGGTTTTTATTAAAACCAGAAAAATTTTAGCAATATATTTTATTTTAATCTATTTATTTTATGTCAAAACCCTTATTATTACATAATTCTCTGCAAA
>JAAXXA010000853.1 GCA_013334735.1 Bacteroidota bacterium | reverse complement strand
CTTGTTCTTAAATCACTATCAATATAAATCACAGAAAAGCAAAATTTTCAGATCATTTTTTTAGGATCTACCCATTGAGTAAATTGTTCATCCGTAACAAGGTTCAGGTCAATGGCAGCCTGTCGTAGCGTCAGATTTTCCTTATGAGCTTTTTTGGCAATTTTTGCAGAGTTTTCATAACCTATATGAGGATTCAAAGCAGTAACAAGCATTAAAGAATTTTCAAGGTTATTCTGAATAGCAGTTGTATTAGCTTCAATTCCTATTGCGCAATTTTCCTCAAAAGAACGGCAGGCATCACCAATTAATCGTGCCGCCATTAATAGATTGAATATCATTACAGGTTTAAAAACATTTAATTCAAAATGACCATACATACCACCGATGTTAATTGCAGCATCATTTCCAATAACCTGAGCGGCAACCATTGTTAAGGCTTCGCATTGTGTAGGATTAACTTTTCCCGGCATAATAGAAGAACCCGGTTCGTTTTCGGGAAGTTTTAGCTCACCAATACCACAACGGGGACCGGAACCTAATAAACGAATATCGTTAGCTATTTTCATCAAACTTACAGCAACAGTTTTTAAAGCGCCCGAAGTTTCAACTATTGCATCGTGCGCTGCCAATGATTCATATTTGTTAGGCGCCGTTATAAATGGATGTCCGGTAAGTTCGGCTATTTTTTTTGCCACAAGAACCGAATAACCTTTTGGAGTATTAATTCCAGTTCCTACAGCAGTGCCTCCCAGAGCAAGTTCTGAAAGATGAGAAAGTGTGTTTTTTATTGCATTTACGCCATGTTCGAGCTGCGACACGTATCCAGAAAACTCTTGTCCCAATGTTAGTGGAGTTGCATCCATTAAATGCGTACGACCAATTTTTACAATATCTTTAAATTCATCCGATTTTTTTGCAAGAGTATCTCTGAGTTTTTCTATTCCGGGAATAGTGTTTTCCGCTATCATTTTATATGCCGAAATGCTCATGGCTGTAGGAAAAGTATCATTTGACGATTGAGATTTATTAACATCATCATTAGGATGAATAAATGTTTTTCCATCACCCAGAACGCCTCCTTTTATCACTTCTGCCCTGTTTGCAATTACTTCATTCAGATTCATATTTGATTGCGTGCCCGAACCTGTTTGCCAAACAACCAAAGGAAATTCATCATTAAGTTTTCCTTCAAGTATTTCATCGCAAACTTTTGAAATTAAATCGCACTTTTCCTTTGTTAATACGCCAAGTTCCACATTAGTTAGAGCAGCAGCTTTTTTTAAAACGGCAAATGCTTTAATAATTTCAATAGGCATAAGTTGTCCGCCAATTTTAAAGTTATCTTTTGAACGTTGAGTTTGCGCACCCCAGTATTTTTCTGCAGGCACTTCCACTTGTCCCATTGTGTCTTTTTCAATTCTTGTTTTCATTGCTTTTTATGTGTTAATGTTTGATTGTGTTAATGTGCTAATGTGTTAATGTGTTAATGTTATTAAGTTATTAGGTTATTAGGTTATTAGGTTATTAGGTTATTGCCTTTTCACTTTTCACTTATTCCTTGTCCCTGATTACCTATTACCATTTTTACCGATTACCGAATACTGATTACCCTTTTTACCGAATACCGAATACCCCTTTTACCGAATACCGAATACCGAATACCCTTTTTACCGATTACCGAT
>JAAXXA010000245.1 GCA_013334735.1 Bacteroidota bacterium | reverse complement strand
GCGCAAGATTTCTTGCTATCAGGCTTATTGCATTTTTTTCATTAATTGACATATAGTTTGTTGCGCCACAACAATTCCAATCTTCGATTTCCTCGACAGAAACATTGAGCTTTTTAAAAACAGCAAGCAATGATTCTTCGTATGATCTTCCGGATGATTTTAGGGAACATCCAGGGTAATAAAGATATTTCATATTATTTCTCCTCTTTAAATAGATTCTTATGCTTCTGAATTTCCAATTAATTTTTTAAGTTGTTCCTTATTTTTTAAGCCTTTTTCAAAAGGAAGAAGTCGTCCTGTGAAAAAAAGTTTAATACCTAAGGAAGTATATCCAAACATTTTTAATATGTTATACTTCAAATAATAGTTAACAAGAAGCCAAGTTTCGTTAATTCTGCCACGACCTTTAACTTCTTTAAAGAAAGTGCTTGCCATGATAGGTATCGGGAAATTTTTAGGATAAATTTTATTAATAATAGCTTCTCTTTTTAAAGCATACATTACCTCGGTTATTTTGATTCCCTTTGGACATTCAACTGTGCAATTATAGCATGAAGCGCACAGCCAAATAGTTTTATTGGAAAGAACTTCTTCTTTAAAGCCGGCTCTAACCATTGCAATAACTTTTCGGGGAGTGTAATCCATGTATGAGCTTAATGGGCATGCAGAACTACAGTTTCCGCATTGAATGCAACCAAACAATTTTTCTCCATGCGCTTTCTTTGCAATCAGTTTTCCGAAGTTTTTATCAAGATCTGATTCATGTTTGATTTCCTGTAATTGGAAATTCTTCATTTTTGACTTCATTATTTATAAATATTTAAGTTTGCAGATATAAAAATCTGTTTTATTAAATTTATTGTAGCAAAAGTAAATAAAAAAAACATTTATCAAATTTTAAATGTTATTTTTTTCACAAATGTATTATTTTGCTAATTCCAAAATAAATTTCCAGAAAATTAAAGGATATTTATAGGCTTATTATCAAGCTATTAAATTAAAAATGAAAATTTACAAAAAAATAAACAAGTTCATTTTTTATTCATAAATTTTAAATTTTGCAAGATGAGTCCTTTGCAAAAAATGGCAAAATGATGTTTTTAGTACACCTATACCATACTCTATGCTCCGTTTGAAATTAATTGAGGAACTGTCAGAGAAATATTTTGTCGGACAACTCACTTCCGCTATATGAAAACCGGCATAAACAATCTGTGATAACACCTGATTATCAAAAACAAAATCATCAGAATTGGCATGATAGTTAATTTTTTCAAGTACTTCACGCGAAAAAGCCCTATACCCGGTATGATATTCGGATATTTTTTCATTAATAAGAATATTTTGTGTCAGAGTTAAAAAGCGGTTAAATATATATTTATATACAGGCATACCTCCTTTTATTGCCCCCTTTCCAAGAATACGAGAGCCAAGCACAACAGTATAAAGTTCATTTGAAATAAGATAAGCCATTGATGGAATAAGCTTAGGGGTGTATTGGTAATCGGGATGAAGCATAATAATAATATCAGCGCCTAATTTTAAAGCAGTATCATAGCATGTTTTCTGGTTTCCCCCGTAACCTTTATTTTTTTCATGCATTATAATGTGCTTTATTCCAATACGATGTGCAACTTCAACCGTATTATCAATACTGGCATCGTCAACAACTATTACATCATCAACAATATCAAAAGGAATTTCCCTGTATGTGTCTTCAAGGGTTTTTGCTGCATTGTATGCAGGCAATACAACAATAATTTTTTTATTATTCAGCATAGAGAGTAGAAAGTTAAAAGTTAAAAGTTGAAAGTTTATAAAGTTTGTAAAGTTGATAAAGTTATACTTTGCACGGGGTAATTTACTACATTTTGGTTTCAGGTAAATGGTATAAGGGATAGGGTATAAGCTGCTCTTTTTTATACCTTTATACCATATTACACTATACCTTTTTTCATTTATAAAATTCGATAATTTATTCCGTTTTTAGTATAAAAGTTGGAATACAAATCTATTCAAGCATTTTCAAAAATTCTTCCTCTGAAATAATCGGGACATTAAGGGCTTCAGCCTTTTTCTTTTTTTCAGGTCCCATACTTTCACCGGCTAAAAGAAAATTGGTTTTGGAAGAAACAGTACTTATTATTTTGCCGCCATTTTCTTCGATAATTTTCTTTATTTTTTCTCGCGAATATTTAGTAAAAACGCCACTAACAACAAAAGATTTATTTTTTAGTTTATCCGAAACAAACAAAGTTAAATTTTCATTAATTTCAAACTGCAAACCTACAATTTTAAGGTTATTTATCAAATCTAAATTTATTTGCTTGCTAAAAAAAGTAATTATACTCTCTGCAATACGATTTCCAATTTCTTCAACATTAATTAGTTCATCAAATGCTGCATTTTTTAAAGCATCGATATTACGAAAATGGAAAGCAAGTTTTTTAGCGACTGTTTCGCCGACATATCTGATTCCTAATGCATATAGTACCCTTTCGAATGGCATTTTCTTAGATTCTTCAATACCTTTGAGGATGTTTTCAGCAGCTTTTTCCTTAAATTTTACAGTTCTTGTTTTACCCGATTCTTCTGATGTATATGATTTTCCGAGATTGAATAGCTTTTCATAAGTTAATTTATACAAGTCTAAAGGATTTTTAACGAGGTCATTCTCAAAAAGCAATTCAATTTTCCCTTCACCCAGACTATCAATATTCATAGCTTTCCTGCTGATAAAATGTTCCAGTTTTCCTTTTATTTGTGGCGCGCATCCTGTATCATTAGGGCAGTAATGAATTGCTTCTCCTTCTTTTCTGAATAAAAGTGTTCCGCATTCGGGGCAATTAGTAATAAATTCTACTTTTTTTGAATTAATTAAATCTCGTTTCGATTCATCAACAGATATTATTTTAGGAATAATTTCACCGCCTTTTTCTACAAACACAAAATCTCCATTATGCAAATTGAGTTTTTCAATCTGGTCGGCATTGTGCAAAGTAGCCCTCTTTACAATAGTTCCTGCCAACTGCACAGGTTCAAGGTTTGCAACAGGTGTGATTGCTCCTGTCCTGCCAACCTGAAAATCAATTGATAATAATTTTGTAGAAACCTGCTCTGCTTTAAATTTATATGCTATTGCCCATTTTGGATTTTTTGCAGTATATCCAAGCATTTCCTGCTGATTAAACGAATTTATTTTAATAACCACACCATCAATATCAAAGTCCAATGTTTTCCTTTTGATATCAATTTCTTTGATATAATCTAAAACACCTTTAATATTGGGACATTTCTTATTGTAATCTGAAATTTTAAATCCCCAATTCCTCGCAGTTTTTAAGTTTTCAAAGTGAGTATTAAATGGCAGATTTTCACCAAGCAAATAATATAAGAAACAATCCAAACCTCTTTTCGAAACTTCCTTTGTATCCTGCATTTTAAGGCTACCCGATGCAGCATTACGAGGATTGGCAAAAGGAGTTTCACCAATTTCTTCACGTTCATCGTTTAATCTCTGGAAACTTTTATGCGGCATAATGATCTCACCACGAATTTCAAATTCATCAGGAAAATCAGAACCATGTAATGTAAGAGGTATGCTTTTGATTGTTCTTACATTTGCTGTAACATCATCGCCTTGTTCCCCGTCGCCGCGTGTTACTGCATATTTTAAATTTCCATCTATATATGTTAATCCAATAGAAAGTCCATCGTACTTGAATTCGCACACATATTCAAAATCATTTCCTATAACTTTTCGTACCCTTTCATCAAAATCAATTACTTCCTGCATTGAATAAGTATTTCCTAAGGAGAGCATCGGGTATTTATGTTTGATTTTTGCGAATTCTTTAGTTACTTCGCCACCCACTCTTTGAGTAGGAGAATTAGTATTTAGAAATTCAGGAAAATCGTTTTCAAGTTGGTCGAGTTCTTTTAACAACAAGTCAAATTTGAAATCACTGATCAAAGGGCTATCTAAAACATAATAGTAATAATTATGCTCATTGATTTCTTTTGTAAGCTCTTCAATTCTTTTTTTGGCTTGTTCTTTATTCATATATGCAGGTAACAAAAAAAAGCCGGTAATCCCGGCTTTAATAATAATTTATCATTATTATAATGAAACATAAATAATGTCCAATTCGACTGGATTTACACTCATAACAGGAGTTTTGGATTGATTAAAGATAACTTGTTCCGACCATTGACTTAGCAAAAAATTAGGAAGTAATTGATCGGGGTTTGTCATAATCATAATCATATCAGCTTTAATCTGATCGCTGAATTCAAGAATATTTTTTGCAAAATTGCTTTTTGAATCAGGTGATATTTTAGCTGTATATTTAATAGAGTTTTTAGACAGAAAATTTTTTACCTGAGCCATATTTTTTTCAACTTCGTCCATTTTAAGTTCATCATTATATTTAATACCAAACAGATGAATAGTTGAGTTAAAAATTCGGGCAATATGAATAGCCCATTTAACTTTTTGTTTTGATTCGGACGATTCGTCAATAGGGAGAACAATATTTTTGTAACCTTTACCAAAATCTTTTTCCTGAACAGTTATTACAGGCACATTCGAACTTTCAATAACTTTTAAAGCAAAACTGCCTATTAAATGCTGAACACCAATTTTACCATGCGTTCCCATAACAATGATCCGGGCGCCAACTTCTTCAGTAACTTCTGATATTGTAGTAAAAATACTACCCTCTCTTGCAATATAGTCTAATTTAACATTATATTTTTTTTCAACAGTTTCTGCAATAGTTTTCAGCTTTTCATTAATAGCAACATCTGTAAGTTTTTCTTTTTTCAGGTACGATTTTGTTTCTTTATTAATTACATGAAGAATGACAACCTTTCCATTTAATAATTTAGCAATACCGGCAGCATGATCTATAGCATATTCCGCAACCTTCGTAAAATCGGTTGGCACAAGCACAATGTTTTCCTTCTTATTTTTCATAATTCGATTCAATTTTATGCAAAAATAGTAAAAAAATTCAATTTATACTTTGCACGGTGTAAATTATTACATTTGGGTATAAGATTATGGTATAGGGTATAAGGGTATAAGGGTATATGGGTATATGGATATATGGGATAATCTGATCTTCCTTATACCTTTATACCGAATACCTCTATACCCTTTTGTATTCATAAAATGCGACAATTTATCCCGTTTTTAGTATAGCTGTTTTTAAGTTAAAAGATCTAA
>JAAXXA010000244.1 GCA_013334735.1 Bacteroidota bacterium | reverse complement strand
ATAAAATAGTTGAAAATGCTTACATGTATTTGGATGCGCCTTACCTTTGGGGAGGTAGATCTCCTTTCGGAATTGACTGTTCCGGATTTGTACAAATGGTTTACAAACTTATCGGGATTAGGTTACCCAGAGATGCCTCTCAACAAGCATCTCAGGGAACAACGATTAATTTTCTTTCAGAAGCTGTTCCCGGAGATATTGCTTTTTTTGATAATGAAGATGGGATAATTGTACATACAGGTATCATTATTAATAATGGCCAAATTATTCATGCTTCAGGGCGTGTGCGTATTGATAACCTTGATCATGAAGGAATATTTCAGGTGAAAACAAAAAAATATACTCATAAATTAAGACTTATTAAAAGAATTATTTGAAAACATTTTCTCATGGTTGAAAATAA
This sequence comes from Bacteroidota bacterium, assembly GCA_013334735.1. Taxonomy (GTDB): domain Bacteria; phylum Bacteroidota; class Bacteroidia; order Bacteroidales; family CG2-30-32-10; genus JAAXXA01. Next base: position 4,827 of record JAAXXA010000244.1, on the reverse strand, counting down.
TTTTATTAACAAAGGTAATATCCCCACGAGTTTTGGGTTTGGAGAAGGCTTGCTTGAAGCAGGTGCGAAAAATGCTGACATAGTATCCATAGGCGCTGATATTACTGCGTCTGTTAAGATAAACACATTTGCCGAAAAATTTCCCGATCGGTTTTTTTCATTGGGAATAGCTGAGCAAAACTGCATGGGAGTTGCAGCCGGACTTGCATTAGCCGGAAAAATTCCTGTTTTTGCTACATATAGTGTGTTCGCTGCTTTGCGTACTACAGATCAGATAAGAGTTTCTGTTTGTTATAATAACCTTCATGTAATAATTGGTGGCGCTCACGCGGGAATATCTGTAGGACCTGATGGCGCAACGCATCAAGCACTCGAAGATATTGCTATTATGCGTGTACTACCTTATATGACTTTTCTTTCGCCTTGTGATGCTACACAAACTAAATTGGCAACTATTGCAGCGCTTAATGAAATTAAAGGACCTGTATTTATTAGATATGGTAGGGAAGCAGTGCCCGATTTTACTGATACTTCTCAAAAATTTGAAATAGGGAAGGGGCAATTATTTAAAGAGGGAAACGATTTAACAATTTTTGCTACAGGTCATCTTTCCTGGGAAGCCTTGCAAGCAGCATATATGTTGGAAAAAGAAGGAATACATGCAAGGGTTATAAATATTCATACGATCAAACCTATTGATGAGAAAATAATTATAAAAGCTGCTAAAGAAACCGGCGCGATAGTTACAGCCGAAGAACACCAAATATATGGTGGCTTTGGAAGTGCCGTTTCGGAAGTGCTGGCAAAACATTTCCCTGTTCCTGTCGAATTTGTTGGCATGAATGATTCTTTTGGCGAATCAGGAACACCTAAGCAACTAATGGAAAAATATGGAATGACAGCCAAACATATTATCGATGCAACAAAAAAAGTGATTATCAGAAAGAGATAATCACTTTAATACTGTGCTTTTGTAATTTATTAAATCCGGTAATAACGATTAAGAAATCTTTATAGCCAAATCAACTAATCTGCTTGAATAACCTAATTCATTATCATACCACGAAACAACTTTAATAAAATTGCCTCCGATTACTTGCGTTAGCTGAGCATCGAATATTGAAGAATGAGGATTCCCTATGATGTCGGTACTTACAATTGGGTCGGTGCAATATTCCAGATAGCCTTTTAATGAACCTTCCGCCGCTTTTTTCATAACATCATTTATCTCTTCTTTAGTAACATTTTTAGCGAGTTCACAAGTGAGATCTACTACAGATCCATCAGGTGTAGGAACGCGCATCGAAAAACCGTCAAGTTTTTTGTCTAACTCAGGTATTACTAAACCGACAGCTTTTGCCGCACCTGTTTTTGTTGGTATTATTGACATTGCAGCTGCTCTTGCTCTGCGCAAATCTTTGTGAGGAAAATCTAAAATTACCTGATCGTTAGTATATGAGTGAATTGTATTCATTAGTCCGCGTACAATCCCGAAATTTTCATGTAAAACTTTTGCAACAGGCGCTAAACAGTTAGTAGTGCAGGAAGCGTTTGAAATAAGTTTGTGCTCAGGTTTAATTTTTTCATCATTTACTCCTAATACAACAGTAATATCAACATCTTCCTTGCTGTCGGCGGGAACAGATAAAATAACTTTTTTTGCTCCTGCAGTTAAATGTTTGCTTAATTTTTCCCTGTTACGAAAAACACCTGTTGATTCAATTACTGTATCAACTTCAAGTTCTTTCCATGGAAGATTTGCCGGATCTTTTTCTGCAAATATTTTTATTTTTTTACCATTTACAACTAAGTAACCTTCTTCTGCGGAAACTTCCCCTTGAAAACGTCCGTGTATGGAATCATATTTAAGCAAATGTGCAAGTGTTTTGCTATCTGTTAAGTCGTTGATCGCAACTACTTCTATGTTGTCATGTTTTAATATTTGACGAAGAGTAATTCTTCCAATTCTGCCGAATCCGTTTATTGCAATTTTAATTTTAGCCATAGTTTTTTTATATTTATAATTTTAATACCGTTTCAAAATTACATAATTTATAAATAATAGATACTAAAAAAGTACAAAAAACCTTTGAGTATTATGAAGGTCTTTTTATCGAAAATTATATTAAAAGTCCTAATTTCTTAATAATGTAATGGTTCCCTTAAAAGAAGTTGTGTTTGATAATGTTAGAATATAAAAGTAAGTTCCATCTGAATTATTGGACCCATCCCAATTATTTTGATAATTATTGCTTTCGTAAACTTTTGCTCCCCATCTGTTATATATTAATAATTTACTATTTGGATTCTGATCAATGTTTTTAATGAAAAAAACATCGTTTTTATTATCCCTGTTCGGTGTGAATACATTAGGAATCTCAACGGGGCACTGTATTTTTACTGTAATAGTTCCGACTTTTGTATTAATTCCACATGTATCTGTTACGGTTACTTTATAGGTAGTGGTTTGTGGAGGAGAAACATTAAAAGTACTGCCGCTTCCCAATGTTTGATTCCAGTTGTAAGTATAAGGACTTACCCCTCCGCTTGCAAGCGCTGTAATTGTTGATTGCTGTGTTTGCGAACAGATTAAAGTATCTCCAGTAACGCTAAGCTGCAAAGGAGCGCTTACTAGAAAGTTTATTGTTACGCTGTCAACAACTTGTTGTGTACTACAAGCGTCGGTAACTGAAACAGAATATGTAGTTGTTGAATTTGGCGAAACCTGAATAGATGAATCAGTTCCTAATCCATTATCCCATAAATAAGAATATGCTCCATTTCCTCCTGATGGATTTGCCAATATATTTAAATTAACAGGTAAGGGGCAAATAAAAGTAGTATCATCAGTTAAAGTAACGCTAAGTGGGGTTTGGTCAACAATATAAGATTTCGTTTCCATCTGGATATTAGCGCAGTTCTGATTCGGCGACATTGATAATATAATATTTTCGGTACCTTCAGCTATTCCATCAGAAATAGGATGAATAATAAGTGTTGCAGTAGTTTGACCTGCCGGAAAAGTTATACTGTCAGGGAGTAAAGTATAGTCAACGCCATTAGTTGCGCTGCCTGAAATATCTAAATGTAGAGTTAAAGCGTTTGTTATTGAAATTCCAGCTCTTTTAAAAGATATATTACTTTCCGTACAACCTTCTATGGCAGTACTGTCATTTATCAATGTTGAGTTTGATGATGAAGATGTAGCCGTAATAGATGCTGATGTAAAGCTACCTGCTTCAAGAAATACTCCGGAATCCAAATTTGCATCACCTAAATCCGAAACTGCTAATTTTATATGGTATTGTTGACATGGTGTTACAACACACCAAGCTGTAAGCACAGTCGTAAAACCGTCGAAAACTATTGTTCCACCGTTCATTGCTTCGTTATCAACATAATACATAGAATAGGAAAGAGAAATGCAATTTGGTAAATCTACATTTTCTCCTGCAGAACCGTTATTTATAGAGCTTATTGCTACAGGTAAAGTTGTCCCCGGTATGTTTGCAATATTGATACTGTTATTTGAATATGGTCCGTTAATACCGGGTCCGCTTATAAAAAAACCAAAAGCATCATTATAATCTCCGCATACCCACTCAGGATATTCCTCAGAAGCAAAAACATACTTAAATTTGACAGTATCTGATAAAGGAATAAAATCAAATTCCAGAACACTTGCATCAAAAGAGGTTTGAGTTGATCCGGTAAGCGCTTCAATATCATGATCGCCATTATAAGTAAGAAAATTCCATAATTGGGTATCTGCAAAATCCGTAACAGGCGAACCAAGTGACGGGCTAAACAGTGTGCCGTTAACAACACCGGACGACATAACAATACCATTTGACAAACCAAGATTAGTTGAGTTTCCTCCGCTAAAACTACCTATCTGGCTTGAAGAACCTGTATAAGTAACATTAGAAACGGAAATACCACCTCCAACCAAAACATTTTGAACAAGCTGCTGAGGTGTTGAACCTATTGATACTGCTAATTGGCAGTATGCGTTTGAAGTAAACGAAAAAACTATTATTTTAAAAAATGATCTTACTTTGTTATTTAAAATATATCTGTCCATAAGTATTTATTTGCAATAAATTTTTCGCCAAATTTATGTAAAAAAAGAGTTGCAACATGCTAAAATCTGTTGATTCCTTCAAAATAAATATTTAATGTATTTATATTTTTAATACAAAACAATCAATTAATTAAAAAGTCTATTTTTGTGATTTCCTAAAAATGGTAAGTCGGAATATTTTTATGCAAAATTATTTAGAAGAATTAAAAAATTGCAATTTTTGCCCGCGCGAATGCCATACAAATAGAGTCGAAGGAAATTTCGGTTATTGCAATTGCGATGCTTCTTTTTCGATAGGTTCTATTTGTCTTCATAATGGTGAGGAACCTGTTATCAGTGGGAAAAATGGAATATGCAATGTTTTTTTTACTCATTGTAATCTTCAATGCATTTTTTGCCAGAATTACCAGATAAGCCGAAATAAATTTAATGAAAATGCTGATATTGAGCAGAGCCGAAGTAAGCATTTTTCCCCTAAGTGTAATAATGAAAATGGACTTTTTGCACAAACATTGACCAACAATCATTTTAAACTCGAAGAAGTTGTAAATAAAATAATCGCATTTTTAGATAAGGATTGTAATCTGCTTGGTTTTGTATCACCTTCGCATTGTATCCCGCAAATGAAAGCTATTATTTATGCTTTACATGAAAAGGGCAGGAGCCCGGTAATAGTTTTTAATACCAATGCTTACGACAAAGTTGATACATTGCAATCGTTAGAAAGCTTGATCGACGTGTAT